>DATMRE010000031.1:0-14404 GCA_035566475.1 Verrucomicrobiia bacterium
CCCGAGAAGAACGGCGGCGATTGCCGCCGTTCTTCCTGATTGCAAGACGGCTGTGATCTTTCGATGGTGGCAGGCGAACCACCCCCCAAAAGCCGCGCCATCAGCTCGTGGTGACGGTGACCGAAAGCGTCTCGACCGGTGCGGCCTCGAATTGCCGTTGCAGATCTGCCGATGACGAGAACAGTCTGCCTTTCACGTGCCTCGCGGGAAACGTGAAGCGCAAGGAGGTCTCGGCAAATGGGTAGGGATCAAGCACAAAGTGCCGTGAATCAATGGTTTGCACCTCTACCCGAGTGTATCCGCCCTCGCGCAACGGCAGCGGATGTAGTAGATGAGCTGGCACGCGAAAGTCCACACACGTCAGCAGCGAGAGATTGTCCGTCGCTTGCAGCAAGCGGAAGTGATCGAACACGGCGGCTTCGGTCTTCTGCTCCATCGTAAAGCGGACATCGGCAGAAATTTCCAGCCGCAGGGCTTGCTGAAATGCTTTCTGTTGCGCGAGAAACTGATCGAGTAGCGGTAACTGTTCTGGAGCTACGGTGGATCGATCGGCGTGCTCCGTCAGTAAGTTATAGGTATGCATGGAGATGAGGAGCGCGGCGTACGCATCTTCTTGGGCGATGAGCCGCACGGCACGATCGCGCACCGTCAAATAATCGGCAAGGTCAATCTCTTCGAAAGCAGAGTATTTGCCAACGAGCTCGACCGAGAACGCGCTTGGTTTTCCTTGCCGCGTGATTTGCGGCGATGCGTCGCGCGCGGCCCAGCCATCATCGTGCTGCGCAATACCCTTTAGGACATTGGCGCGAGGCTCGGGTGGGAGGAAGCGGTCGTTGCCCCAGCGCTCGGCGAAGGCACCGGCCAGGCGCGCGTGGTCGGGATGCGTTACGAGCCACCAACCTGTTTCGGTTTCTAATCGAAGCATCTTTTCCTCCTCACGACGAAGTCGATCGGATCATGCGGTTTCTGGTGCCCGGGCGGATTCGTGCCATTTGTGGAGGAAAAACCACTCCAAGAACATCACCGCAAAGAAAAAACTGAAGCCTAGAACCGTCGCCGCCAGCACCAACCCGAAAAGATAGTCAGTTTGCAACTGGGAGGAGGCGTAGAGAATTGAGTAGCCGAGTCCGCCCGCGCCAACCCGGCTGGAGCCCGCGTAGAGTTCGCCGGTGATGGCACCGATCACGGCGATACCGCTAGCGATACGAATTCCCACGAAGAGAAAGGGGACCGCGTGCGGAAGGCGCAGTTTAAGGAGGAGTTGGGCCGGCGAGGCGTTGTGCATTAGGAAGAGATGGACGAGATTTTCATCGACGCTGATGAGGCCTTGCGTAGTGTTGGCGATGATGGGCGCGAGCGAAATGATGAAGGCAACGAACGTCACGGCCGGTGTGCCCGCGCCGATCCACATGATAATCAGCGGCGCGATGGCCACAATGGGGACCGTCTGCAAAAGAAGAGTGTACGGGTAAAGCATCCGCCGCACCCAGCGGTATTGCGCGAAGATCAGAGCGATCAGAATTCCTACAATGATGCTGGCGATGAGGCCGCCGGCGGATTCCTCCGCCGTAATTGCGAAGGACGTGATCAACGAGGGGAACCGGGCAACCACGGCGCGAGCGACGGCAAGGGGCGACGGCAGCATGTAGGGCGGGACGTGAAGGACCCACAGCACAAGCTGCCACAACAGCAGCAGCGCGGCGAACACCGCTAGCGCGTTTGCCAGAGTGATGAGGCGTTGCTTCATTTCGCCATCGCGCCTCGCAAGGCGTGCGACACGTCTGCGACCAGGGCGCCAAACTCGAGCGTTTCTCGCAGGGCGGCGATACGAGGGAACGGAAGATCGACCGCGATCACTGAATGGATGCGGCCCGGGTTCGGTGCGAGCACGACGATTTGAGAGGACAGAAAAACCGCCTCCTCGACCGAGTGCGTCACAAAAACGCCCGTCCATCCTTGCTCGGCTTTCAACCGCAACAATTCCTCGTTCAAGCGATCTCGTGACATCTCATCGAGCGCGGCGAAAGGCTCGTCCATCAACAAGAGCTTCGGGCTAGTAGCGAGCGCCCGGGCAATGGAAACGCGCATCTTCATGCCGCCGGAAAGTTCGCGCGGAAACACTTTGGCTACGTGCTCGAGTCCAACCAGCCTGAGGAGTGCCGCAGTCTTTTCTTGTCTCTGAGCCTTGTTCACACCCCCCAGTTCGAGGCCGAGCCCAATGTTCTGCTCGACCGGACGCCATGGCAAAAGCGTCGCGTCCTGAAAAATGTAGGACACGGTTTCGCGGGCGTTCTTCGGCGCCATGCCGTCGACTTTGATGGCGCCGTGAGTCGGCGAGGTAAGCCCGGCGATGAGTTTCAGGACGGTCGATTTGCCACAGCCGGAAGGGCCAATGAGACTGACGAATTCCCCTTTATAGATCGCGAGATCCACTCCCTGAAGAACGATGCCTGTGTTGCTATAGCGCTTGCTCACGTCGGCAAACTCGATTTGCGCGACGACCGTCATTCGGCACTCTCGCTTACGGGTAAATAGAGAGCGGCGGGGTGCTTGCCATCGTGATAAACGAACTGGGTCGAGCGCTTCCAATCCCCAGAGGTGGCGCGGCAGGGGGGAATTTTCGTTCCAGGATTGCGGTCATAGAGAGGAAAGGCGCTGCTTGAAATCTCGATTCGAACTCGGTCGCCCTTGGTGAAACAGCACGAGGTCGGTTCGAGGTCGAACTCCCAGTGATGAACCGTGTCCGCGCTGTAGCCGATCAGGCGAAACAGCCAGCTCGAACGCGCGATGCCGATCGAGATGAATTCCGCCGCGCCGCTCGGCCGCACGCGCACGAGCTTGGCGGTGAAGTCGGCGTGGGCCGAGGAGGTCGAGCAATAGAGCGAAGCGCGCGGCGTTCCGAAAATCCCGAGCGGCTGCTCGAGCGGCTCCGTTGTGTAGACGAGCAGATTGTTGCCCAGTTCGAGGGCGGCCTGGTCGAACTGCCCGGCGGACGCTGCCTGTCCCCCAGGGGCCAGAACCGGCACCTCGGGGTCGTAGACGAAGACGTCCGAGGGCTCGTCTCGTGCGGGCGGGGCCGCCGAGAGCACACCGTCGCCCTTGCGCGAATTCGCCCTGCCCGCGCTGTGCAGATAGAGCGGGTGGTCCGCCCGCCGAGGCCAGACTTCCGCCTCGCGCCAGCGGTTCGCCCCAAGCACGAAATGGCGGATACGGGGCTCAGCGGAGAACTGGCCCGAATCCTTGAGCCAATGGTCGAACCAGCGCAGCAGGATCGTGTCCGTATCGAGCAGTGCCTCGGCGCCAAAGCCCGCTGCTCCGATGCGGTCTCCCCAGGGAATATGTACCCACGGCCCGGCGACGAGGTACTGGTGTTCGCGCGCCATGGTGCTGCCGGCACCCTCAGAGAGAGCTCGGAAACCATCGATCGTGCCACTGAGGTAGGTGTCGTACCAGCCGGAGAAATGGAGCGCGGGCACGCGAATGCGTTCGAGCGATTGGCTCAGATCGAGTGACGTCCAGTACTCGCCGGGCTCGGAGTGGTCGAACCAATCGAGAACATACTGCGGCACGCCTTCGCCCGCGAGCGCGGGGTGCTCGCGGAATGGCAGGAAGCTCGTCTGCGCCGGAGCCGTGGCCCAGGCCTCCTCGAGCCGGTCGCTTGCTTCGCGCAGGCGCAGGCGGCGCGTGTCCGCCTTCAAGAGCTGCAATCCCCAACCGAGGCTCGCAGCCAGGCGCAATGCACCCTGGTGATAGAACCAGCCGTGGTAGAGGTCGTGGGCCGTCATGGCCGGCGAAATGCATACCAGGCCCTCGGGCCCTTCGGCGGCGGCCAGCAGCTGCGTCATCCCCTGGTAGGAGAAGCCGTACATGCCGATGCGCCCATTCGACTCGGCCCGAGTGCGCAACCAGGCGATCGTTTCTGCGCCGTCGCGGCCCTCGTTCCGGAAGGGATAGAACTCACCGGCGGAATCGCCGCGTCCTCGCACATCCTGGATCACAACGTTGTAGCCGTGCCTCGCAAACCAGACTGGATGCGCGTAGACGACCGTCGAGGCGATGTCGCGGCCGTAGGGCTGGCGCATCAGGAGCGTGGGGTGCGGGCCGGGCCCGGGCGGATGATAGTGGTCGGAGACGAGTTCGACTCCGTCGCGCAGGCGGCAGCGCACGCCGCGTTCAAGACGCACGCCATCGCCGCAATCGACCGAGCGCGCCTCGGTCATGATCTGGGCTGGCTCATGTAGCGAAACATCGCCTCGAGAGCCGCGGCCAACCGGGTTGCAGCCTGCTCCTGCCATCGCGCACCGTTCTCGGCCGTGGCTGGACGCGGGTCGCCCAGCACGCCGCTCGGTGCGATGTCGCGCGTGAGCCAAGCGAAGGTTGCCGGAGCGTTCTCGGGCCGAAGCAACTCCGGGTTGGCGACGTCTGCGATGTAGTTGAGAGTGTAAGCGGATTGATCGACCAGCTCCGGCACCGAGGCCAGCAGCAGAGCCGTTTCGACCTCGCCCGCATGGAAGCCGTAGGACCGCTCCTGCGGCCCGAGACCCTCAAACGGAATGCCGCCCGAGCCATGCAGCGCAAAGGTCCGCATATTGAACTCGGCCCGCAGGTCGCGAGCCATCACATCAACGAGCGCGCTGTTGCCGCCGTGCGTGTTGTAGAGGACGAGTTTCAGGAAGCCTGCGCCGGACAAGCTCGCGCCCAAGTCACGCAACACAGCCATGAACGTAGCCGCACTCACCGAGAGCGTGCCCGCGAAGCCGAGATGTTCGTTGCTCTTCCCGTAATGCACAGGTGGCAGCGCATAGATAGGCAACTCCGGTGGCAGCTTCTCGAGCGCGTGACCAAGCAGCAGGTTGTTGATGAGCGTATCGGTTGCGAGCGGTAGATGATGGCCGTGCTGCTCGATGGCCGCGGTGGGCAGGACGAGCAGAGTCGATTCGCGGGGCAGCGCGTCGACCTGCTTCCAGCTCAGATAGGCGAAGTTGCGCGCGTCGGGAATCCATGTCTTCATGGCGAGGCCCGCCCTGTCTCGACTGGTTCGGCCCGGAAGGTGACCATCTTCCCCGGATTCAGCAAACCCTTCGGGTCGTAGCGCTGCTTGGCAACTAGCTGAACATTGTCCGCGCGGTAGCGTCCGCCGCCCTCGACGTTGTTCACGTGGGGATTGGCTACGAAGACGCCTATTTCCCGGCAAAAGGCGATCATCTCATTCAATCGCTCTTCGCCCGTGTAGTAGACAAGCGGGATCGCTCCGGGAATGATTTGTCCGGCACCGTTTTTCATGAACTCCATATGCCAGAGGATTTCCTGACCGAATCGCTCCTTGAGGCGCCGCATCTGGCTGCGGACGGCGGCCGGATCGAATCCGCATTGGAGATACGTATACGCTTGATCCGCCTTTATGGCCCACAGCGTCGTGTGGTTCCAGGTGTAATCGGAGAGCAGCGGCCTCGTGCGCAGCCCGAGGTAGGCCCCTCGATAGCTGACCTCTCCACCCGCTTCCCGCGCACGGGCTTCGAGCGCCGCTCGCTGCTCGGAGGCGATCAAAAAGAAGATCAGCGCCTGACCCTCGGGCAGGTACTCTCTGACGGGCGTGAAGAAGGACGGAATCGGCCACTCGAAGGTCGTCACCAGCCGTTTGATCCATGTCGCGCCGTTCGCGATTCGCTCGCTGAAGTCGAAGGCGCGATCGAAGTCGCCAAAAGCGACGACACACTGCGACCAGTCAACCGCCGGCGCGAGCGCAAGCCAGATGCGCGTCATGATGCCATTCGTGCCCCAAGCGTGAAGGATTTCGTGGACCGCTTCGCCCTCGTGCCGGACGATGCGCGGTTCGGCCTCCATCGTGACGACCTCGATCGCAGGCACGGTATTGAAGTCGCGCAGGCCGCCATGTGCCACCGAACCGATCCCTGCGGTGCCGCCGCCGAGGAACCCGCCGACCGAAGCCCGGATGATCGTCGAGGGATAACAACGCAGCTCCCAGCCGGCCTTGCGAGCCTCATTCTCGACCACACCCAGCCGCACGCCGGGCTGGCAAACGGCGACGCCCGGGGGCTCGATCGCCTCGATCCGATCCATGCGCGAGAGGTCGAGTACCAGGCCGCCTTCTAGCGGAACAGCCTGTCCGTAGTTGCCCGTGCCTGCGCCCCGCGCCGTCACCGCAAGATTGTGGGCATGGCAGTAGCGCAACACGGCTTGAATCTCCCCTACGTCGAGGGGCATTACCACGAGGTCACCCACCTTGCCGTCGAGCTGCTTCCGCAGCACCGGCGAATACCAGTAGAAATCGCGCGAAAGCTGTTCGACGACCTGCGGCTCGGTGAGGACGCGCGTGCGATCGCCAAGGAGGGAGGCGAGCTCGGCGGCGTGGCTTGGGTCCAAGGTTGGCGGCTCCGCTCGGGCTATGATTCGAGGGAATTCCCTCTGCGCGTGCTCCAGCTGCTAAAGGCCTTCTGCATATTCGGGTGCATGAAAAGCGAGTTGCAAAGATCGCGCAGCACGGGGCCGTCCACAACACACGGCATGTCCGACCGCCGCGCCACTTCTCTTGCCCGGATGTGAATCTGCAGGCAGTGGCGGTTGGCGTCTGAGATCGTCGCGCCGAAGACCAGACGGTCCAGCCGAGCCCAGAGGGCGTTGGCCATGCACATCGGGCACGGCTCGCAGGTCGAGTACATCGTGTATCCGGCGAGGGTAGTGCGTTTCAGTTTCTTGCAGGCGAGGCGGGCGGTTCGTAGTTCGGCGTGCGAGCTGGGGTCGTTCTCGGGTCGAACGGCGTTCGTTGCGCGGACGAGCCGCCGTCCGGTGCGTGTGTTTACAATCAGCGCACCAAAGGGCACCGGGTGCGTCGTCTCGAGCGTGAGCGCGGTGAAGCGGAAAAGCTCGCGCATGCGCTCTTCATCAACCGGCGTTATCCCTGTCCTTCCGGTTCGAGCGTTCGCCATGTCGTATGCTAGCACAGCGGGCAAGACAGGCAATCCGCAAAAACGACGCCGCAGCTTCGAACACGCGGAATCTTCGCCTCCGCGAGAATGCAGTTCGTCTCTCTTTCAGCGACTTCGAGTACAATTTGAACCGCAGCCGATGGAGGCTAAGGGGCGGTGGAGGTTCCGATGCCGTCTGCCAGGGCTGCCGTCCTTTTTCACTACGATGCGCAAGCTCCTCATCCCCCGGGCCGGCTGCCTGCTGATCGTCGCGGGCCTGGTCGCCTCAGGCTGTCACCGTTCATCGAGTGATGTCAGTCGGGCCAAACTCACCCTGCAAGCGGACTGGTATCCGCAGCCCGAACATGGCGGCTTCTACACGGCCCTCGTCAAGGGCTACTACAACGATGAGGGCCTCGACGTCGCGATTCAGCCCGGCGGCCCCTATGTGTCCGTTGAGCAGCAGGTGGCCGTGGGCGCGGCGCAGTTTGGCATGGGATCTTCGGACAGAACTCTTGAGTCTGTCGCCGGGGGACAACCGCTCGTCGCCGTAGCAGCCACCATGCAACGGGACCCGCAAGGCATCATGGTGCGCGAGGACTCGCCCATCCATTCCTTCGCTGACCTCAACGGCCACACCGTGGCCATCAAGACCGGGTCCACCTGGTTTGAGTATCTAGTGAAGCGCTATCAGTTGAACAATGTTCACGAGGTTCCCGCCATGATGAGCGTGGCTAACTTCGTTCGGGACCCGCAGTACATCCAACAGGCCTTCGCCACCTCAGAACCCTTCTTCGCCCACCAATCCGGCATCGAAACCCGAGTGCTCCTGACGAGCGACGCGGGGTATAACCCGTATCGCGTAATGTTCACGACTCGGGATTTTCTCAAAGAGCATCCGGAAATTGTGGCGAGGTTCGTGCGTGCATCGCTCAAGGGCTGGCGCGATTACCTGAACGACCCGGGGGCGGCCCACGCCGTGATTGCCAAACTCAACCCCGCGCTGAGTCCGGATTGGATGCAGTTCAGCTGGAAGGCATTGCGCGATGGCCATTTCGTCACTGGCGATCGCGTGGAGGGCACCGAGCTTGGCGAGATGCGTTCTGACCGCTGGACAACGATGTTCAAGCAATTACTCGAACTGAAGGTCATTGAGAAGCAATTCGATCCGGCGACAGCCTATACGCTCGCGTTTGTTCGACCAAAGTAGCCCTCACTCTTCCCCCCGATGTCCTCGCTCCACCTCTCGCGGTTCTCGCCGATGTACTCGGCCAACCAGGCGCATTCCCTGGAATCGACGCCAATCACCTCGATAGCGAGCGGAGCGACTCGAGGCCGTCCTCGAAATGGCGGCTTTCTCCGACCACCAGCCCGCCGAGCCGAAACTGCCGGACCAATTCGCTCGAGTACCAGCATGGCGAGAGGGTAGACCCGCTCGGTCATCCGGACTGACCTCCCTGCGGGCGAAGCGTGATGCGTTTTATCGGGCGAACCGATCAGCTCGACCGTCCTACGAGTGACAGACTGGCTTATCGGATCTTGCACGCCTCGCCACTTGAATTCCCGACCGGGGGACACAATCGCAACTGAGCGCGAATAAGAAGCGAGATGTGCTCTGTTCGAGAACTGCGAGCGCTTCCTCGCTCGGGTGTAGAAATTCCTGCCTGTCTCGAGCGCCTGCAATCCTCCCGATCGAGCCGAGTCGGATCGCACTCTCCGCCGGGTCGTAGCTCTGAGGGGGAGCGCGGCAGCTATATTTCGACAGGCAGTGTATTTAAACAGCGGCTCATTCTTGATATCTTGGCGATTCACCCACTCGCTTGGGAGGCCGACCGATGATCGTCGAGGAACAGATTTCCGCCCGGCAACAGCGTGCCCGGAAGGCCATCCGGAACATTGTCACGGCTCCGGCCGGACAGGCTTTCGGCGACTACGAAGTACGGTCAGCGAGCGGCAGAAAGTATCGGATCGCCATGCGCGGTCCGAGCCTATTTGAGAATTTCTGCTCCTGCGCTGATTTTGCTGTGAACACCCTCGGCACCTGCAAGCACATCGAAGCCTTGCTTCTCCGTCTTCATCGCCGGTTTGGCCGCTCTTTCAGTGGTCAGCGGTACAAGCGCACCCGGGCCTCGCTTTCACTTCATTACGGGGAAACGCTCGGCGTGCGATTGCGACTCCCTGCCGATCCATCCCCGGCGCTACAAAACATAGCCGCCGAGTACTTCGACTCCGAAGGGTTTCTAGGGGAGGAGCACTACCGCCGGTTTGAACAGATCATCGAGAAGCTGCGCGCCGTGGACGAGACGGCCGTCGTCTACAGCGATGTGCTGGACTTCATTGACCGTGAGAATGAACTGGCCTCAAACCTTGAAGACGAACGCCGCCACCTCGCACAATTGGATAAAGGCAAGCGACCGCCAGAGCTCGAAGGTCTATTGAAGGTGCCGCTGTTCCCCTACCAAATTCGCGGAGCGCTCTTTGCCGCCTGCCGCGGACGGGTGGTCATCGCCGACGATATGGGCCTCGGCAAGACGATTCAGGCCATCGCCGGTGCCCTGCTGCTCGGGCGTCGGCGAGGCATTGAGCGAGTGCTGGTCGTTGCCCCCGCGTCGGTCAAGTATCAATGGAAGACCGAGATCGAGAAATTTTGCGATCTTCGAGGACAGGTGATCGACGGACCGATGTCGCATCGGAAGAGGCTCTACGCCAACCCGGCGTTCTTCAATCTCACGAGCTACGAGCTCGTCCTGAAGGATATCGAGGACATGCACAACCTCGGCCCGGACCTGATTATTCTCGATGAGGCCCAGCGGATCCGCAATTGGGCGACCGCCACTGCCCGTACCATTAAGCAGCTGAAGAGTCGCTATGCCTTCGTACTGACCGGAACGCCCCTCGAAAACAAGCTCGAAGAGCTCTATTCGGTCGTAGAGTTTGTGGACGGTCGCCGCCTGGGACCGGCGTTCCGTTTTCTCAAGGAACACCGCGTGGAAGACGATCAAGGGAAGCTACTCGGCTACCGCGGCCTTGAGCGGATTCATAAACAACTCGAGCCGATTCTGCTCCGTCGGACCCGGAGAGAGGTTCTCCCCGAGCTACCCAAGCGGACCGATCAAATCTTTCGCGTGCGCATGACGACCGAACAGGCCGGCCCCTACTGGGAGCAGAATGAGATTCTCGGTAAACTGATGAGCAAATGGCAGAGGCAGGGCTGGCTCTCCGAGATCGATCTGCGTCGCATCTCTTGCTGTATCCAGAACATGCGCATGCTTTGCAACTCTACCTTTTTGTTCGACAAGCGAACCAATTTTTCTCCCAAGCTCGAAGAGTTCGGTGAAATCATTCGTGAACTGGCGATCGAGGAAAAGCGCAAAGTGGTCGTTTTCAGCGAGTACGAGCGAATGACCTACCTGGCCGGGCGAGAACTGACGAAACTCGGGATCGGGTGGGTTTCGTTGCACGGAGGCGTGCCCGCGCGGAAGCGCGGCGAGCTGATTACCCGCTTTGGAAAGGATCCCGACTGCAGGGTGTTTCTTTCAACCGACGCTGGCGGAGTCGGTCTGAACCTGCAGGCTGGCTCGGCGGTAGTGATCTTCGAGCCGCCCTGGAACCCTGCGCGATTGGAGCAGCGGATTGGGCGTGTTCATCGCTTCGGCCAGACTCAGCCTGTGCAGGTGATCCATCTGCTTACTGAATCCAGTATCGAGGAACGGGTTTGGGAGACACTGAGACTTAAGAAAGCGTTGTTCGAAGGAATCTTCGATTCGACCTCAGACGAAGTCAACTTCGCGAAGCTCGGCCGCAAGAGCGTCATGCAGGTGATCAAAGACGTTTTTTGCGACCAGCCCGGCGGGCCCAAGCCTCGAATCACCCCGGAGTTGCCGGCGCCCATCGCAATGACCGGGGCGGAGCAAAACCGAGGGGCGACGACGAAATCCGGGAGCGCTGACGGGCGCTCGGCTGGCAGGAAGTCCGAGCTTCGTGAAGCGAGGACGATCCCGGCGGCCGGGAGCGTGACGCAGGATGCCGGTTCTCTCGAACGCTCGACCCTCCCCGACCCTGGCCAAGCCGCTGCTAAGTTCTTAGAGGCGGGCATCAATCTCCTGGAGTCACTCTCCGCGCCTGCGAGCCCCGGAGAGCAGAGAGCAACGGACCGTTTCGGAGCGATCCGACGCGGTCTATCCTCGCTCTTGCGGACCGATTCAGAGACCAAGCGTCAGAGCCTTGACATACCTTTGCCGGAGTCGATTTCCGTCGAACGTCTAGCGGGAGTCATCGGCGGGTTCCTCGGCAATTTAGCCCGATCATCTTGAGAAGAACATCTTCGTCGGAGATCCTATGAATGGGAGAGCTCTCGTTCCTACGATCCCCGCCTCACGCCAGGGCTTCGGGGTGCTTCGAGTACCGCTCCGCAATAGCGTCGGCTGTCCGGAAGGTTTGCGCCAAAATGGTCATTGTGGGATGCGATGAAAAGTTCTGCGGGAAAGACGAGCCGCCCAGCACAAAGAGATTGGGCATGTCCCAGTGCTGCAGATAGGGGTTCACCACCGAGTTGAGCGGGGAGGCACCCATGATCGCACCACCCTGCACGTGAGTGCTCTGGTAGCGGGTTGCGTCGTAATTGCCCAAACTGGCGGAAGGAAATGCCTCGGTCGCACCCATCGCTTTCGCAATCTCGACCGCTTTTGCAGCCGCAAATTCAACCATTTTCCTTTCGTTGTCCCGCCAGTCGAGAGTCAGACGCAGCAGCGGATCCCCGAAATGATCCTTGTAGGTAGGATCCAGGTCCATGAAATTGCCCTTGTAGGCAAGATGCTCTCCCAAAAATGTGAGGCTGCAGGTCCGGTCGTAAAAATGAAGCGCGGCCTTCTTCCAATTGGAGCCCCAGCGATCCGTAACCGATCGCGGCAGCGTGCCGAAATTGGCAATCGGCCTCGATCCAGTGACCGAGGCCTCCAATAGACCTCCGCGCAGAAACGGCAACTCGCTGTGGTCGAACAGATCGGCATCTAGATCGCTCATGGTGAATCCCGCCGCGCCGGCGCCCATGAACCGGTTCAATGGTTTTTCGAAGAATGCCTGCGCTGCGGCAACCGACACTTGGTGAGTCAAGTTCCGTCCCAGGGTCCCTTTGCCGGCTGCAGGGTTATATGGCTGCCCAATCCCGGAAAGAAACAGCAGCCGTACGTTGTTCAGCGTCCACGAGGCCAGAATAACCAACTCAGCCGGTTGAAGGAACTCCTCGCCCGCCCTATCGCGATAAATGACACCGCGCGCCCGGGACGCCCTCTCGGTAGTCTCGTGGACGATGCGCCGCACCCATGTCCCGGTGTGAAGCGATACATTCTTGTGCTTCAAGATCACCGGCAGGAGCGTGTTCGTGGGCTGCGCCTTGGAACCGATCATGCAACCGAAGCGCTCGCAGAATCCGCAGTAGGCGCAGCCGGGCCGGGTCACGCCATCCGGATTCGTGTATGTCGTGCTGATGGTCGCTGCAGGAATTGGAAAGGGATGATATCCGAGCGAGGTCGTGGCGCTGCGAAACAGCTCTGAAACGTAGGGGACCTTGACTGGCGGTGTGGGATACTCGGCGCTCCGCCAACCCTCGAAGGGATTGCCGCCCTCGACCCGTTTCCCGCGCACGTTGCCTGCCTTGCCGGAAATCCCTAGGAGTTGATCAACGCGAGAGTAATGTGGCTCCAGGTCTTCGTACGTAATGCCCCAGTCTTCGATCGCGTGGTCCTCCGGCAACCGCTTGGCGCCGTATTTTTTGATCGTGCGGGAGAGCAGCTCAAACGAATCCGGCAAACCGCGATGGCAGACGCCGTTCCAGTGTTCTCCGGCACCCCCGACCCCCGAGCCGGGGAGAAACGACCCATACTGACGGATGGGAAGAGCACGCTGCTGCCGAGTGTGACGCAGCGTCACGGTTTGCTCGGAAGGGTCCTGCATCATGCGGAACCGAATCGCATAATCCAATTCGTCCATCCCCGCCAGATACTCACCAGGGTCGCGTGGGCCTCCCCGCTCGAGCACCGCGACCGAGAGGGCCGTGCGCGACCCCAGTTCCTTCGCCATCAGAAGCCCGCTCCACCCCCCACCGACGATTGCCACATCTACACGAGGAAGGGTTTTCATCGCTCGTCCTCGCTCGCCTGAACGCTTTTCCCGGCAATGTCGCGTAAGCTCACGGGCTTTGGCCGGAAGGCTTCGCCGTAGTGCTTGTCAATCTCATCGTAATTGCTCATGCGCGGACCGGGAAATCCGACCAACTGCCACCCAATCATGTCGACGTTCCCGCCGTGCATGGGATCGCAAAACATCCCTTCGATGGTGTGGCTGCGGAGGAGCTCGAAGAAGAGCGTTCGCTCAATCTCGTGCAAGGTCTTGTCTTGCTCAGCCACGCTCCGCCGATCGACCCCGAGTAGGGGCCCGAGGCCTTGGCGATAGATCTCCCGCGGCGTGGCACTCCCCTGGTACCCGAGCTCCGGCAGGCCGTCTTCGAACGGGCCTTGTGTGTAGCGGTGGCGGTCACGGCCGTACGGGCCAGCTAGCTGCCGGTCGATGTAAATCACCACGCCCGCTTCGCGAGCACCCGGCCCCAAATCATCACTGGGAAAAATGCGCGACGCGAGGGCAGCGACGGCGAGCGCTTCGTCCTGCGTGAAAAAACGAAGCGGGATGCGCATCGCATGATCATCCGCTGAGGCACGAGAAACCTTCCGGTCGAGTGAGTAGACCAGCACTCCCCCGATACTTGCTGCTGAGAGAACCAGGAACTCACGGCGCTTCATGGAAGCCCACCCTCCTTCACCCGGGTGCGCGCCTCCATCGCACACACTCTCGGCTTGGAACGTTCACGGTCGACGCTGCTCGAAGAGTCTTCTCCCCCGATGTCGGATTGTCAAGCGACAGAAGCTTGCCGGTTAGCAGACGCTCGCTCTCACTCGCTAGGCTCCGGTCGGCTTTTTTGGAAACTCGCCGATTACACCTGCGCATCCTGTGCCGATCGCGAGCGGTAGACTCGGGACAGCGTCAGTGAGCTCGGAGCGGATCACCCGATTCGACCCTCGAACCGGAGAACAGAGACATAAGGTTGGATGGAAACGTACGGATAGCGGATGTTGATTCTCTCACGTCCGCGGTCTGTTTTCGGTGAGAACCATCGCGCAAAGATTGCCGAGGTGGAACCCGAGTGATTTCGCAGAATCGAAAACATCTGGACCCTGAGTGCTCGATTACGCGCCCAGGTTCGGAGGCGGTAACGTTTCGACGCGCCACGACACAAACCGGGAGGTACAGGTGAAAAAGGCGGCGTGATTCTGAGGCTTTCTGTAAATCCTAACGCAAGCAAGCGATCAGCCGCAGGTGGATTCACGCAGTCGGGTGAATCCGCCTCGGGAGCCGTGGCTCCCGAGGCGGTCTCGCCAGGTCAATTTGCCAATGGGTCAGGCCGAAGCTGGAAATGCACGACTTTG
>DATMRE010000032.1:0-20882 GCA_035566475.1 Verrucomicrobiia bacterium
CGCGGCTTCATGAACGAGAATCACTCGCAACCAATCGAGTCTTCGCCTGGATGGACAGATGGTGTCAGACCTCTCGTGACGTGGTGGGCGATCAAGGACTTGAACCTTGGACCTCTCCCGTGTGAGGGGAGCGCTCTAACCACTGAGCTAATCGCCCGTCCTTTATGGAAGCAGCGCTGCTTGCCGGCAAAAGGCGCTCGCGAGAGACCTCTTTTGTAGCTCGGTGCGCCTTGCCGATCGAGCAGCCTGCCACGGTAGCTAAGTCCTCTGCTGCAGTCAACTACCCAATGAGGACCCAATGAGGAAGTACCCAGTTGGGGAGACCAGCTCTCGAATCGACCACTAGTGCGGGAAAAAGACCAGCTGCGGGGTCCTGCCCGGGGGCAAGGGCGTCCTCGCCACGTTCATGATCATCGCCAACATCGAATAGTACCCTCGCAACCCGACCATGTCGATCACACCTTGCTCACCGAACCTCTTTACCGCCCGTTCATAGGTGGCATCGCTCACGCTCTCATTCTCGTGAAGTTCGGTCAGGAAGTCGTAGGCGAGCTCTTCATCAGGATCCATTCCCACCGGGCGCCGTCCCTCGCTCATCGCCTTAAGAATCTCTGGCTCGGCACCGGCCTTCAGAGCGAGCGGGACATGTGCATCCCATTCGAACTGTTGCGTCCATTGCCGGGACGTCAAGAGAATGACGAACTCGTTCACCTTCGGCGGAAGGCTGCTACTGAACCGGAGGTACGCCCCCGTCTTCTGCAGGCGACTCATAAACTCAGGGCTCCGGAGTAGCGGTATAAACGGCCCCACCAGAGCTCCTCGCGGGCCCGTGACCAGCTCCTCGGCGGCCTTCTTCTGCGCCTCGGTCATCTTGTCGGCCGGAATCGGCGGCATTCGATCCTGCGCGCCGGCACTCCCCAGGAACGAAAACAAAGCGCAAGCAGCAACAGCATATTTAGCGAAGCTCACAGGAGGCCTCCTCGAGAGAGAATCGGCGAGGATCATAATACAGATTCGATGTGGGAAACGAACAGGTTTCCGGACCGCTCGTCTCCGGCCTGCGCTATCCGGGTTACCCGTTTCTCGTCACACCGACCGCAACAATTCCCCACCTGGCGTTCGATGGCTGAGGTGACGCGGACGATCGGCTCCAACTTCTACGGTCCAATCAGTAACTGTCGGAGGGGGCAAAAACCCGATTGAGCGATGCCAAATCATCGTAGAATGACTGCTCGGGACGCCCGCGAACCCTACTGTTTGTGACAGGAGGCCGTGCGAATTGCAAACCACCACGACCGCCGGAAATCGCCTGGTCGAGCTTCGGCGCTCGATCGAGCGCGTCGTCAAAGGCAAGGAAGACGTCATTCTGTTGGCACTCACTACGTTGCTCGCTCGCGGCCACCTGCTGATCGAAGACGTTCCTGGCGTCGGGAAGACGACGCTCGCGCAGGCCCTCGCGCGGTCCTTCGAGTGCTCGTTCCAGCGGATTCAATTCACTTCCGACATGTTGCCGAGCGACGTGATCGGCGTCAGCGTTTACAACCCCGCAGGTCAGGAATTCGAGTTCAAGCCCGGCCCGATCTTCGCCAACATTGTTGTCGCTGACGAAATCAATCGCACGACGCCCAAGACTCAGTCCGCGCTGCTCGAGGCCATGAACGAATCGCAGGTCACGGTCGACAATCATACGCATCCGCTGCCGAAGCCTTTTCTCGTTCTCGCGACGCAGAATCCGATCGAGCACCATGGCACCTATCCCCTGCCCGAATCGCAGCTCGATCGTTTTCTGATGCGCATCCGCATGGGCTATCCCGCCCGCGCGAGCGAAAAAGAGATCGTTCGTAGCAACACGGGCCTCTCCGGCGCCGATCAAATCGAGCCGCTGATGGACGCCTCAAGCGTCATCTCGACCCAGGAAACGGTCTCGCAGGTGAAGGTGGACGACAGCCTGCTTGACTACGTACTCGAAATTGTCGACCGCACCCGACAGACCGAGCAATTGAGCCTGGGCGTAAGCCCGCGAGGCGCGGTGATGCTTCGCCGCGCGGCTCAGGCCCGCGCTTATCTCGAAGGGCGCGACTATTGCTTGCCGGACGATTTCAAGCGGCTGATCCTTCCCGTCTTTGCGCACCGCGTCGTGGTCAGCTCGCGCTACGTCTCCACACAAAGAAAATCTCAGCAGACCGAAGATATTCTCCGCGAAATCGTCGACAGCACCCGCGTTCCGCTCTGATGCAAGACTCAACCGTCCGACGCTGGTGGCGCGGGCTGGACGGGCCCGGCTGGCGCAATTTTGGCGTGGCCATGCTCGCGCTCTCGGTCGCGCTGGCCATGGCGCTGTTCTCGGCCGCGGTTGCGCAGGTCGGGCGCGTCTTCGTCGCTTCGATCACCGCTGCGATTGCACTCGGGCTCTCTGCCTGGGTGGGAATCACAATCGTTCCTGCTCTCGCGCGACGAACCAGCCTGCGATGGCTCGCCTATCAGGTCGACTATCGCCTCACGCGCGACGGCATCATTTACCTCGCCGCCATTTTCATACTCATTTTCGCCGCCTTGAATACGGGCAATAACCTGCTCTTCATGATCCTGGCCTGCTGTCTTGCCGCCATTCTCATTTCCGGAGTGCTCTCGCGCACCGTGCTAACCGGCGTCGAACTCAAATTCGACTTGCCCGAGCATATCTTTGCCGGACAGCCCGTGCTTGCCGAGCTCGAGCTGCGGAACCTCAAGCCGATATGGCCGTCGTTCTCACTGCGGGTCATCGGAGACCCGGACAAACGTCTTGGCCAGATCCTCACTCGTCCCGTTTTCTTTCCCTACATTCCCAGGAAGAGTTCGGCGCGCCAGAAAGTCGAGCTGCAATTTCCGCGTCGCGGCGTGTATCGCCAAGATGCGTTCGGGATCCGCACGCGATTCCCTTTCGGCTTCTTTGAAAAGACCTGCCGCGTCGAGCGGGACATGGAGATCGTCGTGTATCCCGAGGTCAAGCCGACCGAACAGTTCTACGAAGTGCTGCCGCTGTTGAGCGGCGAGATGGCCAGCCATTTTCGCGGGCGCGGACATGAGCTGCACTCGCTGCGCGAGTATGCTCCGACCGACAGCGCGCGGTTCGTAGATTGGAAAGTGACCGCAAGGATAGGACGGCTCGTGGTCCGCGAGTTCGCGCGCGAGGACGAGCGCCGCGTGATGCTCGTGCTCGATCCTTTCGTCGGACCGCCGCGCGCGGAATTGGGCGTGCTGGCCGCCGCCGAGCATGCCGAGCGATTCGACCGCGCCGTGGCCATGGCGGCGTGCATCGTGTGGCATTTTCACGAAATCAATTCCGTGATGCAGTTCCGCACGAACCGTTTTTCGACTCTCATGGCGCCCGCCGGCGAGGTCGTCTACGATGCGCTGCGCGAGCTCGCTCGAGTTGAGGCGGACACGTCGGCAACCGGAGGGGCATTCCTTGACGAGCTAACGGCCGAGCGCGAAATCTTCAAGATCGTTCTCACCCGCCGGTCGCAACGAACGATCCCCACCGCGCTCTGGTCTTCCTCCTATTTCCTTTTCATCGATACTCTCTGATGGCTGATTCGAACCCGCACGCGGAGGCTAGCCGAACCGTGCGCGCGCGGGCCGCGCCGTTTCCTCCCTCCCAACCAAGAGCGACCGTTCGTGCGAGAATACTCGCCTCCCGCCAGGGTCTGGCCCGGGCCCCCTGGCGCGAAGCGCTCGAACGGCCCGAGCCGAGAACGCCGTCTACCGTCTATGGACACGAAACTCACGCCACGAGCTCTTGGGAGTTTTCAAAATCGGTTGCTCGCCTGGTTCGGCAAGCATCGACGGGATCTTCCCTGGCGCTCGAGCCGCGACCCGTACCGCGTCTGGCTGGCGGAGGTCATGCTGCAGCAGACGCGCATCGCCGCCGTCGTTCGCTATTACGATCGATTCCTGAGTCATTTTCCCAGTGTCGAATCGCTCGCGCGGGCCCGCGAGAGGAACGTTCTGAAGCTTTGGTCCGGGCTTGGCTACTATAGCCGCGCTCGCAACCTGCATCGCGCCGCGAAGCAAATCGTCGCAAAGCACAATGGCCAGTTCCCCCGGACACTCGAATTCGCGCTCGAGCTTCCGGGAATCGGGCCTTACACGGCCGCCGCCGTCCTGAGCATCGCCTACCAGGTTCCGCTTGCGGTGGTCGATGGCAACGTCAGGCGGGTTCTCGCAAGAATCAGCGCAATTCGGGGAGATTTGCTCGGTGAAGGTCCCCGGCGGCGAATCGCCGAGGCAGCCGAGACCCTCCTCGTCGAGCGGTCGCCGGGCGACTGGAATCAGGCTCTGATGGAGCTCGGTGAAAGGATTTGCACTCCGCAAAATCCGCGCTGCGAGGTATGTCCGGTCGCCCGCTTCTGCCGGGCTCAGGGGCAGAAGCTCACCGGAGAGATTCCCGCCCCGCGCAGAAAACGCGCCCCGGTCAACATGAGGATCGCGGCGGCGATTTTATGCGACCCGCGGTGCCGAACGATCCTGGTCGAGGATCCCGGGGCACACGACGACGTGGTCTTCTCACGCATGTGGCAGTTCCCGGCCGTCGAAGTTGCCCGTCGACCCAAGGCGGAGCTGGTGGCGCATCTCCGCGCTAGTTTGGCCATCGACGCTCGATCGCTCGAAGCGCTCCCCGCCATGCGGCACGCGGTGACCTTCCGCAACTTGACCCTCCTGCCATTTCTCGCGCGCGTCGCGCACCTTCCCAAGCAGGCGCGCACGCGCATCGTCCCACTCAGCCGCTTCGGCGAGCTGCCTGTCTCGGCCGCGACCCACAAAATCGCCGTCGCGGCGCGAAACCGAACGAACTCCCCGCGTGATTCGCGCGAGCTGGCTTCGCCGGAAGGGAGCCGAGGAAGGGATCGGCCGTTCCCGTACTCCGAACCATCCTCGATCGCCTGAGGGGTGCTCGATCGAGAGGGGCCGTCCACGGGCCGATGGGCCCGGAAGCAATGTCTCACTGAGTCGTACCCATTAGCGAATTCGCGTCCCGCCTCGAGAGAAGCGATGGCCGGTGTTACCATCGGACTGCACCATGGTCTCATCCTCCATCGCACGACCGACCGTGCCGCCTTCCTCGGCCGTCGAACGATATTTCGAGGTATCACTTTTCCTGCTCGTCTCAACAGGGGTCTTCTCCGTAGTCTCGACCGGCAAGCTCGACCTTGTCTCGACTGTCGTGGCGCCCGGAGCGCTCTTGTACAGGGCGTTCGGGGTCTGGCGCGGACGCGGGCCAGACCTCTCGGCGCGGGCTGCGACGGGGCTCGTCCTCGCGTACTTCCTGTTTTTCCCGATGGACCTGTGGGTCCTGTCGCGCTCATTGGCTGAAACGGCGCCCAACCCGGCGCTTTATGCGGCCCTGCTCGCGGCCATCCACCTGATGTTGTTCGCCACGATCGTGCGCCTCTATTCGGCCTCGACGAACCGCGACTACGCCTTTCTTGTGGTGCTCGCCGTCACCTCCATGCTTGCTTCGGCGATCCTCACCGTCGAGACAGGCTTTCTCGTCGCGCTCGCCATTTTCCTGGTCCTTGCGGTCTCGACATTCGTCACCCTGGAAATGCGTCGCAGCGCCGAGGGAGCGGTTACTGCGCCGCTCGAGCCCGGTTCGCCGATGGCGCGACGGCTCAACCGCGCGCTAGGGATCACTTCTCTGCTCGTCGCCGCGAGCGCTCTGGCGATCGGCATGGTGCTGTTTTTTCTGATTCCCCGCTTCACGACGGGATACCTGAGCGCCCTCAATCTCCAGCCCGGCCTGATGACCGGCTTCACGGACAATGTGACGCTCGGAGACATCGGACGGATCAAGAAGAATTCGGCGGTGGTGATGCACGTCCGCATCGATGGCGATCCCCTTCGGGCCGAGAACGTGCGCTGGCGCGGTATTGTGTTGACGAATTTCGACGGCAAGCGCTGGTTCACACCTACGCAGGAGCAAAGGGTCATCACCCCGAACACGGACGGAGATTACTGGTTCGGACCTGCGGGGCTTCCGCGCGGCGAATTCGATGCGCTGCAGTACACGGTGTTGATGGAGCCGATCGCGACCGATGCGCTCTTCCTGGTGGCCCGCCCTGAAGGCCTGCGCGGCCGCTTCGTGAATGAAATCAGCCGGTCTGGCGAGCCGCCGCGCCGAGGCTACTTGCTGCTCGACAGGACCGGGTCGATCTTCAATCCCTTCCATAACGATAAGAAGGTGCGCTACGAGGGCCGCTCCAATCTTCCCATCGTGCCGTCACCCGAACTGCGCGAAGCGCCCCGGGTTTATCCCCGCCCGATCGTGGATGCCTACCTGCAGTTGCCGCAGCTCGATCCACGGATCAAGAAACTCGCCGAGCAAATCACCGAGGGCGCCGCGAACGAATACGACATGGCCGCGAACCTCGAGCTCTACCTGAAGACACACTATGCCTACACGCTCGACTTGACCGGCCCTCCGGTCGAAGATCCCCTCGCCAATTTCCTGTTCGTGCGCCGAGCCGGCCATTGCGAATATTTCGCCTCGGCGTTGACGGTGATGCTGCGCGCCCTAGCAGTCCCGGCGCGTTATGTCACAGGATTTCTGCCCGGTGAGTTCAACGACCTTGCCGGCGAATACATCGTGCGCGAGAGTGACGCGCACACATGGGTCGAGGTTTACTTTCCGGAGTATGGGTGGATCACGTTCGATCCGACCCCGTCGGGCGATGAGAAGCATCGCGGTCCGCTCGATCGCCTCGCGCTCTACTGGGATTGGTTCCAATACACGTGGGGCGAATGGGTCGTCAACTACGACTTCTCGCACCAGATCACGCTCGGAGAGACGATTCAAAAATCTTCGCGCACCTGGAGCGACAGTGTGCGGCAGTATCTCCACCGGAAGCAGGATCAGGCGATGCGCGCGCTGCTCGCGCTTGATCGCAGAATGGAAGCATCGCCGTATTTTCTGCCGGGCGTTCTGGCCTTTCTCGTGGCGCTCCTTTTCTACCTGCGCGGGCGCGCGCTCGCCGGCTATCTCGTTGCACGCTGGAGCCTGCGGGCCCGCCGGGGCGGAAACTTGACTCGATCGCTCGCCGCGCTTGAGTATCGGGAGATGCTTCGTCTCCTAGAGAGCCGTGGCTGGAAGAAAGCCCCGTCGCAAACGGCTCTCGAATTTGCGACCGCCATCTCCCGCGCGGACCTCTCGATACCGGTGGCGCAGTTAACCGATCTTTACCAGTCAGCGCGCTTCGGCAGCCACCCGGCCCGAGTCGAGCAGATGTCCTCGCTCCTCCGGTTGATCCGCGCATCCCTCCGCACGCGCAGGCCCGAGCGGCATTGATACGGCGTCGTGGCCGTTTGATTTCTATCGCGGCTGGATCAACTGCGGCATGTCTTCTCGGGACCTGCAGCAGGGCCTGATGACCATCGTCCGCTCTTTGAGAACGCGTTTTTCGAGGGTGTGCGACCGGCGCATCTTGATCCCCACGATTCGCGTCTGGCGCGCGCCCAGACTTCGATCGGATCCCACTTCCCGTCAAGGGTCCGCGCTTCGGGCCGCCCGGCCCGAGCCGGCATGGTAGAATGGTGCGTTTCGATGCGCTCCGGAGGACTGCGCTAGGATGCCAAAAGTCGGATTCGTAAGCCTGGGATGCCCGAAGAACCTCGTGGACAGCGAAGTGATGATGGGCATTCTCGCGCGCGCGGGATACGAGCTCACGCCACGGGCGGGCGAGGCGGACATTCTGGTCGTTAACACCTGCAGCTTCATCGCACCGGCCCAGCAGGAATCGGTCGAATCCATCCTGGAAATGGCCGAGTACAAGAAATTCGGACGCGCCCGAAAGTTGATCGTTGCCGGATGCCTGGTCGAGCGCTACCGCAGCCAGATCCGGGAGCAAATCCCCGAAGTGGACGCGGTCGTCGGCACGGGCGAAATCGAAGGAATCCTGGCCGCCTGCCAAGACCAGATCGCCGATCCTGCTGCCCCGAGCGATCGACCCGCGTACCTTTATCATGACCTCACGCCCCGCATCGTTTCGACGCCGCGCCATACGGCCTATATCAAGATCAACGAGGGCTGCGATCATCCCTGCACGTTCTGCGTGATCCCGCAGCTGCGGGGAAAATTCCGCAGCCGGCGATTTGAGTCCGTCGTGCGCGAGGCAGAGAACCTCGCGGCCGCAGGGGTCCGCGAAATTTCTCTCGTCGGCCAAGACACCACTTTTTACGGCGAGGACCTCGGTCTACGCGACGGACTTGCGGTCCTGCTCGGGCGGCTCGCCGAGATCGAAGATCTAGACTGGATACGGTTTCTCTATTGCTATCCGAATCGCCTGACTTCGCGGCTGCTGGAGACGATGGCACGGCATTCGCGCCTAGCGAAATATATCGACATGCCTCTGCAGCACGCGAGCCGCAGCGTCCTGGCGCGGATGAAACGCGGCTCGAGTGGCGAAGCATTTCTAAAAATGCTCGAAAACATCCGCAGGACGATTCCCGGGGTATCCATCCGGACTTCATTCATCGTCGGCTTCCCGGGCGAGACGGAGAAGGATTTCCGCGTGCTGTGCGATTTCGTTCGCAGCGCCGAATTCGACTGGATGGGGGTCTTTGCCTACTCGGACGAGGACACTGCGGAAAGTTTCACCTGCGACAACAAGGTGGATCGAAGCACAATCGCCCGCCGCCGCGATACGCTGATGTCGATCCAGAAGACGATCTCCGCGCGCAAGTTGCGCAGTCGCGTCGGCCTGCGGCTGGAAGGCATGCTTGAGGGACCTTCGAGCGATACCGAGCTCCTCTGGGAAGCGCGCCTCGAAGGCATGGCGCCCGACATCGACGGCAAGGTCTACATCACCGAGTTCGAGGGTGTGACCGATGTTGCGCAGTTGCCGCCGCCGGGCACTCTCGCGACGATCGAGGTCACCGGAGCACAGGAGTATGATCTCATCGGCCGCGTTGTTGGTTTCTCGGCGCGCAGGGCTCCTCCGACGCCGAAGCATCCGTTTCGAGTGCTTGCGTCGAGTTGAAGCCTGCCGCGTTCGCCTAGCGTCGCGCTCGTGCCGCGGTATTCTTTGAACATGAACTGGCGCTGCCCCATTTGCCGGAAGCCGACCGATTCCAACTCGTCTCCGGATTTTCCTTTTTGCAGCGAGCGCTGCAGGCTGCTGGACCTGGGCAACTGGGCCAGTGAGAAATACGTTGTCAGCGAGCCCCTGATGGACGAATCCGAGCCCGAGCGAGACGTCCCCGGGTCAAAAACAAATGGACGCAAAGACTGAGGTCACTCGATCGGCATACGCTCGGCGGCAGGAGGCCCTGCCGCGGGCCAATTCCCGATTCGCGCTTTTCGTCGCGACCGCAGGCGGCCTAGGCTACTTGCCGAAAGCCCCCGGCACCTGGGGCTCGCTCGCCGGCGTTTTTATTTTTGCCCTGATCCAGGCTCCTCTGGACCACCGCGGAGTCGGAGAACGGATGGGCTGGGCAACGCTCGCGGCAGCCCCGATCGCCATGGCCATAGCGGCAGCGGGAGTTTGGGGATCGAATCGTGCCGCCCAATATTGGGGCAAGAAGGACCCTCAATTCGTTGTCATCGACGAAGTTTCCGGCCAGCATCTCACCTATCTACTTGCTCTCGCGCCGGTTAACTGGGAATATTTGCTGCTGGGTTTTATACTTTTTCGGTTCTTCGACATCTGGAAACCTTTTCCGGCGCGCCAGGCGGAATCGCTTCCAGGTGGTTGGGGGATCATGGCGGACGACTGGATTGCCGGCGTTTACGCTGCTACGGGACTGTGGATCGCGAGAGCATTCGGGCTATAGTGGATGCTGTTGGGCCGATCGTTTTAGTGCTTGGGTCCATGGTTCGCTCGGAATGGGCTCGAGAGCCGCAGCCGCGACGCGGGCGCTCGGAGAGAAGCGGGGCCTCGAGCCCTTCCAGCGGGATTCGCTCGGCGGGAATGCCGAACAGGTCAAATTGAACTGATGTCGAAGATGAATGGCACGCCGAGAATCGAGAGCGTGAAGCCCGCTGCGGCCCTTCCTGGCGGCGAAGTTTCGCTCAAGGGCAGCGGGTTCGGCGTGCGCAACCACAGACGGCCGCAGGTACAGTTCGGTTCGGCGGAGGCCAGCTTGGTCCTGGCGGCAGAAGATCTGCTGATCGCACGGGTACCCGACGGGGCGGCGGGCGGCGCCGTCCGAGTGCGGATGGGCGGCATTGAAAGCGCACCGTTCCCGATCGCTCTCGGCGTGCAGATCGCCGACAACCTCCACCCGGTAGGCAACCCCGCGGTCGACTCCGATGGGAACGTCTACGTTACATTCAGCGGCCAGCGCGGGCAGAAGGTTCCGGTTTCGCTCTACAAAATTAACTCGAACCACGCGGTGAAGCCGTTTATCACCGAGCTGATGAATCCGACCGGTCTCGTACTCGACCGCAGCGGAAACCTTTTCGTCTCCTGCCGCCACGACGGTACCGTGCATCGCATTTCGCCCGACGGCCGTTCCATGCAGTGGATCGAGGGCATGGGCACGGCCACGGGGATCGCGTTCGATCGTGCGGGAAGCCTCTATGTCGGCGATCGCAGCGGAACGATTTTCAAGATCAGCCCGGACCGTGAAATTTTCGTATTTGCGACTCTCGAACCCTCGCTCGCGGCATACCATCTGGCCTTCAGCTCAACGGGCGAGCTTTTCGTCACCGGGCCGACGACTTCGAGCTTCGACCGCGTGTACCGAATCTCTCCCGCGGGAGAAGTCAGCGTGTTTTTCCGCGGACTGGGTCGGCCGCAGGGCCTTGCGTTCGATCGCCTCGGCAATCTTTACGTCGCCGGATCGCTCGGCGGAAAACGCGGAATCGTGCGCCTCACGCCGCAGGCTGAGGCCGAACTGGTGCTCGGCGGAAGCAACATCGTGGGGCTGGCCCTTTTGCCGTCCCATCGCGCCATGATCACCACAAACAACGCCCTTTACTCCCTCGACTGGGACATCGAGGGCCTCCCTCTCAACGGCTAGAGGCCGCCATGCGGGCGGAGATCATCGCGGTCGGCTCCGAGCTACTCACGCCGTACCGGCTCGATACAAATTCCCTGTTTCTCACATCGGAACTACACCAGTTGGGCATTCGCGTAATCCACAAAGCCGTGGTCGGCGACACGCCCGAGGAGATGCGCTCTTCATTTCGTCACGCGCTGGACCGCGCCGAACTGGTCGTCTCCTCCGGAGGCCTGGGCCCGACCGACGATGACCGTACGCGTCAAACCGTTGCAGAACTGCTGGGACGCAGGCTGCACACCGACGACGGAGTTCTTCGACGCATCCAGGAGCGATTCCGCCGCTTTGGCCGGGTGATGGCTGAAATCAACGCCCGGCAGGCGCTCGTCCCGGAAGGCGCTACCGTCCTTTCGAACGCACGCGGTACGGCCCCTGGACTCTGGCTCGAGGACAGCGGCCACATCGTGATTTTACTCCCCGGCGTCCCGATGGAGCTTCGCGCCTTGTTCGAAGCGGAGGTAAAGCCGCGCCTCGCACGGCTGGGGCACAAAGAGCGCCTGTTTGCGCGCGACCTGCGCATTAGCGGACTGCCGGAATCCGAGGTCGAACAGCGTGTATCGCCCCTCTATGCGCTTTACCCCAACATCGAGACGACCATTCTTGCAGCGCCGACGGGCATCCAACTGCATCCGAGTCTCTGGTCGGACGATGCCGCCAACGCGGAGAAGCTGCTCGATGAAATCGTCGACCGAATGGCGCTCGCACTCGGAGAACATCTGTTTTCGACGCAGGGAGAGACGCTCGAGGAAGTCGTCGGGCGCGCTCTGATGGAAAATCGCGCCACGATCGCCGTGGCCGAAAGCTGTACGGGAGGCATGCTGGCCGAGCGGCTCACGAAGCTACCCGGCAGCTCCAGCTATTTTCGTGGCGGCGTTGTTTGCTACAGCAACGACTTGAAGACCACTCTCGCGGGCGTTCCGCCCGAGTTGATCGAATCGAAAGGAGCCGTCAGCCCAGAGGCGGCCCTGGCTCTGGCCGAGGGCATCCGGAAGCGGGCGGGCGCCACGCTCGGTGTCGGAATCACCGGAATTGCCGGTCCCGGAGGCGGAACCCCGGAAAAACCAGTCGGCTTGGTCCACGTCGGCTTGGCGGACGAGCGCGGGCCGCGGGAGTGGGCGTTCCGCTTTCCCGGCGGCGACCGCGACCGGATTCGCCAGCAGGCCACGCAGGCGGCCCTTGACGCCGTGCGGCGATATTTTCTCACCGCCTCCTGCGGACGGAGTTGAGCGTCGTGCGCCTGTTCGTCGCGCTCGATCTTCCCGAAGGCGCGCGGCGCGCGCTCGGCGAGTTGATTGAGAGACTGAGCTCGGAGTGCCGCCGCTCGCGTTGGGTTCGGCCTGAGGGCATGCACATCACTCTTAAGTTTATCGGCCACGGGGACGGGACGATGCTCGATTCGATCGATGCCGCGCTCGCGACGGTTCGTTTGCCCGAGGCGGTCGAGATGCGCTTTCGCGGTTTGGGATTTTTCCCAAACGAACGGCGCCCGCGGGTGGCCTGGTGCGGGGTGGAAGCCTCGGCGAATCTCGTGCAACTCGCGGCCGAAGTCGAGCGCAGGCTCGAACCGCTGGGCATCGCGCCCGAGTCCCGGCCGTTTGTGCCGCATTTGACACTCGCACGTTTTCAATCGACCGAGGAGCTCAATGCTCTTCTCCGCGCCGCGACCGAGCTGGGATCACGAGATTTCGGATCGGGACGTCAGACCGAATTCCACCTTTTTGAGAGCGTCCTGAAGCGCTCGGGCGCCGAATATAGGCGGCTACAAACCTATCGGTTCCAGAAGGAAGCGGCGTGAACGCCCACTGGCCGGCGGTCGCGATCGCCTACCTGCTTGGGTCCATTCCTTTCGGTTTCCTCGTTGTGAAGGCTCTTGGCCAGGGCGACATCCGCGAGAGGGGCAGCGGAAACATCGGTGCCGCAAACGTAGTTCGCAGTGCAGGCTGGGTGGCCGGTGTCCTGACACTGCTGCTCGACGCCGCGAAAGGCTACTTGGCGGTCTGGTTCGCGAGTCGCGCGACGGGCGGAACCGAAACGGTGCGCTGGATGATGGCCGCCGCGCTCGCGGCCGTGATCGGCCACATGTTTCCTCTCTGGTTGAAGTTCGAGGGCGGCAAGGGTGTCGCCACAGGCCTCGGAGTGTTCTTGCCCATCTGCCGGGAAGCCGTGATCGCGGCCGTGGTGCTTTGGCTCGCGGTCGTGGCCTGCTGGCGATACTCTTCGCTCGGCTCCATCGTTGCAGCGGCGACGCTGCCGATATTCGTTTACCTCCTCTATGCTCCACGGCACGCACCGCCTGCCTACCTCACGCTCGGAACGGTTCTGATTTCACTGCTGATTCTCGCAAAGCACCGCCCGAATATGGAACGGCTGATCGCCGGCACCGAACATCGTCTCAAACTTCCTCGTTAGCAGCCGAGCGAAGCGGGCGGCCGACCGGCGCAAAAGAGCTCCGCACGATCGCCTGTCGCACCCGCTCGACCCTCCTTCCGCCGAGCCCCGCGCGGATCGGGGGCGTCGGGAGCGGTGAAATTCACTCGATCGCGGTCGGGCGCGGGGCCGCACGAAGAGCCTGAGTGCTGAGACCGCTGTAGCTTATTCGCCAACCCCGGTCCGCTCCTCCGGTTGTGCCACTCGTTTTGGTTCGATAACATTTTGGCGGATATTCATGGCCATTCAGGCGCTCAAGCGGTTCAGGATGCAGCGGTTGCGGATCCTGTGGATCGTGCTCGGAGCTCTGTTGCTCGTCAGCATTGCGCCGCTCTGGCTCTACCATCGCCAGGTGCTCGGACTGAGCGAAGAAAAGTTACAGGACACCGAGCGCGTGCAGCAGAGTGAGGTTACGCGCTCGCTCGCAAGCGAGACCCTGCAGTTTGAAGAGAATCTCCGCGAGCAGCTGCAGAGCGAGCGCCAGGTCCTGGCCCTGACCGGGTGGATCCAGGATGTGGACGATGCGCTGCACGCGCCGCAGCTGTCCCGGCTGCTCCAAGGTTTCGTCGAGAACAATCCCAACATTCTCTACGTGACGGCCGTAAACAAGCAGGCGAGAGGCCAGTCATCCGGCAGCTTTCGCGCCGACCAGGACCCTTTCGTGCAAGTGGCGCTGCAGCGTGCCTTCACGGCAAGCATTCAGGCGCTCAATTTCGTTAGCGAACCGTTTGCGCTCGGGAAGGACAACCGTCCGGCGCTGGTTGTAGCGGTACCGCTTCTCGCGGACGGTCAGTTCTCCGGAATGTTCGCCTCGGTCGTTTCGATTGACCGCCTGCTCGGGCGAATTCAAGACGCGAGCGTGCGCGGCCGCACGGTTTACATCGTCGACGTGCGCGGCCACATCATCGCCTACCCGGACACGCGCGATCTGGTCCCCGGACGCGACGTCACATCGACCTCGGCGATCGTGAAGCAGTTCAGCAACCTGCCGCAGCAATTGCGGGCCACCGAGACGATGCGTTTCACGATTGCCGGCAAGGGCCATCCGGTCGAGATGATCGGCACCTACAGCACGATTCCCGAGCTCCGCTGGGCCGTCATTGCGCAGCGGGGCCTCGACGATGCCCGCCTCGACGCCGGGGTGAAGGAGCTGACCGCACAGGCGCTCCGCTTCGTCGTGATCGTGACCTTCGTGGCCCTGATCTTCGGGTATCTGTTCGCAGTCGGTATCACGCGACCGATTCGCGGTCTCGTGGTATCCACCCGGGCCATCAGCCGCGCGGAATTCCACGAGCGCGTCGTGGTCCGCGGCGCCGCGGAAATCAGCGAGCTCGCCGAGACGTTCAACCACATGGCCGGCGACATCGAGCAATACGTCGAGCGGCTGAAACAGGCTGCCGCCGAAAACCGCGAGCTCTTCCTCGGCTCGATTCGCATGCTGGCCGCGGCCATCGACGAAAAGGATCCCTACACTCGGGGCCACTCCGGGCGCGTCGCGAAGTACTCCTTGGTCATCGGCGAGGTGCTGGGATTGAATGCGGACGACCTTGACTGGCTGCGCATTTCCGCGCTCCTCCATGACGTCGGCAAAATCGGAGTGGATGACCGGGTATTGAAAAAGCCCGGCAAGCTGACCGACGAAGAATTCGATCTCATGAAGCAGCACACCATAAAAGGTGCGAACATCATGCGCCCGGTCGCGCAGTTGAAGGACGTCCTTCCGGGCATCGAGCTCCACCACGAACGAATGGACGGCGCCGGCTATCCCTACGGTCTGCAGGGCGATCAAATCCCCTTGATGGCGCGGATCATCTCAGTCGCCGATACGCTCGACGCCATCACCACCAATCGGCCCTACCAGTCGGCCATGGATCTTGAATACGCGGTCGAACGCATTCGAGCGCTAGCCGTCTCGAGGTTCGATCCCTTGGTCGTGGCCGCGCTCGAGTCGGCCATCGGCCTGGGCCGTATCCACCTGACCGCCGCCCTCGTCGAAGTCTGACGGGTCACCCGATCCGGCCGAACCGTCCATCGATATCCGGGAGGATTCCGCCCGAGCCTCCGTTCGAGCCCGCCAGACGGTTCGCCTCCGTTCTCGCGCTTCGGCTTCGCTCTGTTACAATTCCTGAGGTGCGGCCGACCCTATGATTTCACTGTTCGGAAAACCAGAACCGACCGTCCTTGAGCGGCTGAAGGAGTCGGTCACCAAGACGCGGACCGAACTGGCCAAGAAGGTCGAGCAGTTGCTGACTGGCGACCGGCCGATTGATCCGGAGCTATTGAAACAGCTCGAAACGGCGCTGCTCGGCGCCGACATCGGGGTGCGAACGACCCGGGAAGTGCTCGCGTCGCTGCGCGAACAGGTGAACCAGCACAAGCTTGAAGGATCCACGGCGCTGAGGCAGGAACTGAAGTCCCAAATCCTAACGATTCTCGAGGCTCCTGCCGCGAATTCGAACGGAGGCGGTCCCGGCGAGTCCGGTGCCGCCCCTCGCGTTCTCTTCGTCGTCGGTGTGAACGGCACCGGGAAGACAACGACGGTCGGCAAACTCGCGAATCGACTGAAAAAAGAAGGACTGAGCGTGATCGTCTGCGCCGCAGACACGTTTCGTGCAGCGGCCATTGAGCAGCTGGAAGCCTGGGCGCGGCGTGCCGCGGTTGAGCTGATCAAGCAGAAGTCCGGTGCCGATCCGTCGGCGGTGATATTCGATGCGCTCACGGCGGCACGCGCCCGGTCGGTGGACGTGGTGATCGTCGACACGGCCGGCCGCTTGCACACGAAGTCAAATCTGATGTCCGAACTCGAGAAGATGAAGCGCACGGCCTCGAAGATCGTGCCGGGTGCCCCTCACGATGTGCTACTCGTGCTCGATGCGACCACCGGGCAGAACGGCCTGAACCAGGCCCGCGAATTCTGGAACCACTCCGGAGTGACCGGAATTGTGCTGACCAAACTGGACGGCACGGCCAAGGGTGGCATTGTCGTGGCAATCGCCCGGGATCTCAACTTGCCCATTCGCTTCGTTGGCACGGGTGAACAGATGGACGATCTGGTGCCATTTGACGCGCAAACCTACGTCAATTCGCTCTTCGATTAAGGTCACGCTCGCTGATCGAGATTGGATGGAGGAGGCGCTCGAACTCGCTCGGCAGGGCATCGGGCGAGCCCACCCGAATCCCGTCGTTGGCGCCGTGCTTGTGAAAAACGGCCGCTCCATCGGCAGGGGCTTTCACGTCTACGACCGGCGCGACCACGCGGAAATTGTGGCCCTCGGGCAGGCCGGAGGCGAGGCGCGCGGTGCGACACTCTACGTCAATCTCGAGCCCTGTTGCCGGACCGGGCGGACCGGTCCTTGCACGAAGGCGATCATCGCCGCTCGGGTGAAGAGGGTCGTAGCCGCGATGTGTGACCCCAATCCTCAGGTTTCAGGACAGGGTTTCGCCGAGCTTCGAAGAGCGGGCGTACAGGTAACGACCGGCGTGCACGAGCAAGAGGCGCTCAGGCTCAACGAGGGATTCGCGCGCTGGATCCTGAGGGGACTCCCGTTCGTTACGCTCAAGGCAGCGCTGACGCTCGACGGGCAGATCGCCCTGCGTGCCGGCCGCGCGACCCCCATCACCGGCCGAGCCTCGCTCTCCGAAGTTCAGCGGATGCGTCACGGAGCGGACGCCTTGCTCACCGGCATCGGGACGGTGCTCTCGGACGACCCGCTTCTGACGGACCGCACGGGCTTGCCCAGGCGCCAGAAGCTCCTGCGGGCCGTCGTCGATTCACGACTTCGGCTGCCGCTACGATCGAAACTTGTCGAATCTGCCGAGGGCGATGTGGTTGTCTTCACCTCGCAGTCGACTCATTCGGCGAGGGCCCACGTTCTCGAGCGCGCAGGCATCGAAGTCTTCGGCGTGCGCGGGCGCGGAGGCCACGTGGATCTCGGCGAAGTCCTTCGCGAGCTGGGGCGGCGCCAAGTTCTCAATGTTCTCGTCGAAGCGGGTGCTCGGTTGAACGGCGCCGCGCTCCTGGCCGGAATTGTGGACAAGATGGTTCTGTTTTATGCTCCAAGGATCATGGGGACCGGAGGCCTGCCGGTCGCGCAAATTCCCGCCGGAAGGCTCCGGGCGGCGCCATCGCTCTCGAATTTGAGGCTGCGCGGCTTCGGCCCAGATTTCGCGGTGGAGGGATATCTACGCGATGTTTACAGGAATTACCGAACACGTCGAAAAAATTGACGCGATCGAGCACGGGAAGGCGGGCGGGCGGCTCCGCGTGGGCCTTGCCGGCGCGCGCGAAATCGCCGCTGAGATGAAGCCCGGCGAAAGCATTTCGGTCAACGGCTGCTGCCTGACCGTTGTCGAGCTCGACGCGGATCACTTTACGGCGGACCTATCCCGTGAAACTCTCGGGCGAACGTCGTTCCGCGAAAAGAAACCCGGACAGCTGGTAAATTTGGAACGGCCGCTGGCCGTGGGCGCGCGGCTCGGAGGACACTTCGTACAGGGGCACGTCGACGGCGTCGGCCGCGTGACCGAGCTCGCCCCGGAGGGCAACAGCTGGAGGCTCTCGGTGAGTGTGCCGGAGGACCTCGGGCGCTACGTTGCCCAAAAGGGCTCGATCGCCATCGAGGGCATCAGCCTTACGGTTGCCCTTTGGCAGGACGGCATAGCGACGATCGCGATCGTCCCGTTCACGCACGCGCACACAAATGTTCGGGCCATGGTCCGAGGAGACGCCGTGAACCTCGAATGCGACATCCTGGCCAAATATGTGGAAGGCTTGCTCGGCCGTCCAAACACGCCAAAGAAATCGCGCCTCACCGTCAGCCAATTGGAAGAGGAAGGTTTTTAGTTTCGATTCGCTCAAGCCCCGGAGGCCTCGCGAGATTTCTCTCGCGCCCCTCGAAGAAACAGAACCAGCCCGATCATGACACCTCCGAGCGTTCCTCCGATCAGCTTGGCCTCGAAGAGCCATTTGTTCCGCGACTCGCCCGGCGGGATCAGAGACAGCGCAATTCCTCCGAGCACCACGACGAAGCCCAGCGATCCCGCGAGCCACACACCAAATTTGCCTCCCGGAATCAGCACGGCGCTTTCGCTCGCCCGGCGGTCGGGCCGATAGGCAAGCTTGATGACCGCCGCGTACATATAAAGGAAAGGGATAAAATAGAGGATCGTCCCGGCATCCACCAGAATTTGATAGGCGCTGTTGGCCGTCTCGTTCACCTGAATCACGAGCAGAATCGCTCCGGAAATCGCCGCCTGCACCAGAATCGAGACCCACGGTGTTTTCCACTTCGGGTGGATCTTCCCGAAGGCGGCCGGCAGATACCGATCAATCCCCACGACGAAGGGGATGCGCGCCACCCCCGCCACGGTCGAGCCCACGCCGCCAGCGTTCCCCGCCGTAACCAGAACGGCTGCGATCACGCTCACGAAACCAATTCGCAGTACGGTCGAACCCGAGGCCAGCGCCTGGAAAACGCCGCTCTTGGGATCGACCGTCTCGGCCGGCAGCAGCGCGAGCACGGCGAATGTTCCCGCAATGTAAACCAGGGCGATGAGCAGCCCGGAGCCAAAGATCGCGCGAGGCAGAGTCTTGCGCGGTTCCCTGATCTCCTCGCTCATCGCCGAGACCAATTCGAGGCCCACAAAGGCAAAGGCGATTTGCGGCCAAAAATTGACATTCCCCCAATCCCAGGTCGGCAGAATCGTCGACCAGGTGAAGTGCGTCACCGAGCCGTTCCTCTGCCAAACGTAACCGCCCAGAACCACCAGCATCAGCAAGGGAAGATAGGTTCCGATTCCGCCCGCATTCTGGAGCCATTTCCCGATGTTCAAGCCGATGATATTCAGCAACACGGCAACGAAGAGCAGAAAGAAGGATCCGGACATCAAGAACGTGCGGCTCGAGGCGAGAGAGGCTGCCCGGACTCCCCCGATGTAGGCGCCCATGGCCGCGCTGGCCATCAGCAATCCTGGAAAATAGAAGAATGTATAGACCCAGTAAGTCCAACCCGCGATGAAACCGTGAAACTCCCCGAAGGCGCGTTTCGACCAAACGTAGAGCCCGCCTTCTTCGGGATATCGCGTGGAAAGCTCGACGACGATGAAGGTGGTCGGCAGGAAAAACAGCAAAGCCGCCAGCACCCAGAGACTGATCGAGGAGGCTCCGTTGTGTGCCGCCGCCGCAATCCATCGCGGGCCCAGCACGGCCGCGATGTTGAACAGCAACACATCCCAGAATCCCATGACACGACGGAGCTGCGCCTTGGGATCTGCTCGATTTGGCGGGTTCACGCGGTGGCGTCCAAAGCCGGAATCAATTCGTCCTGGAGGAGGAAATTGCGGAGGAAGGGATCAGGTGATTGTGTGAGCTCGGTCCACGTGCCGAAGAAAGCGAGGCGGCCGTCGGCGAGAAATATGACGCGATCGGCGAGTTTCTTCGCGAGATGGGTGTCGTGGGTCACGACGATGGAAGTCTTGTGCAACGTTTCCTTCAGTTTCAGGATCAGATCGCTGACGTGCAAGGCCATCAACGGGTCGACCATCGTCGTCGGCTCGTCGTAGAGAATTGCCTCCGGATTCTCAGCCAGCGCCCGGGCGATGGCCACGGCGCGCTTGGTACCTGTACTGAGATCGGCCGGCAAGCGATCGGCAAGCTCGGAGACCTCGAGCATCTCCAGAAGCTCCGAGACGCGCTGGTCGATCTTTTCGGCGTCCTGGCCTGGACGCCCGACGAGGGGAAAGGCCACATTCTCCCGGACGGTCAGCGAGTCAAAGAGCGCGCCCGATTGAAAGACCATCGTCACCCGCCTGCGGATGGCGGAAAATTCCTCTTCGCTCCAGCCCGTGACGTCTTCACCTGCCACGACGATGCGGCCTCGGTCCGGCTCGAGAAACCCGAGCAACAGTTTCAGCGAAACGGATTTCCCGACGCCGCTGCGGCCCATGATCACGGCTGTCTCGCCTCGCTCGACGAAGAAGCTTACATCCTGGAGTACCTCATTTTCGTCGAACGATTTCGAAACGTTGCGGAACTCGAAATAGTGGCCGCTCATCGCTCGCTTGACCCTCCGAGCCGGGCCCTGGCCTCTTCGTAATCCCGAGGCGCGTTCATATTCTTGAATAGTCGTCCCTCGGGATCAAAGGCTTCCCATTCGGCAGGATCGATTGTCTCCAGTCGAAGGCCCGCGAGGGCATCGTTGACCCGTCTCGTGCCACGCTCGAGCGCCCGCCGAATCGCAGGCTCGCCTCTTTTATGATACATCGCGCACAGCGGCTCGACCCCGCGGCGATTCAGCGGTAGCAGGGCCTCCGCCTCGGAAGCGAGCGCGCGGCCGACGAGGTACCGAAGCCAGTCCTTCGTCAGGTAGGGCAGATCGCAGGCCACGACCAGGCTCCACGGTGCCCGCGAGTTCCGCAGG
>DATMRE010000033.1:0-2431 GCA_035566475.1 Verrucomicrobiia bacterium
GCATGAGCGCCTCGACGCGGCGTAGTTTCTTGCCAAGCCTGCCGCCGGGATGCAACGCGGCAAAATCCTCTAACTTGAAGCTACGCCGCTCAAGCAATGCGATGGCGAGTGCGTCGCCCATGGCGAGGGCCGCTGCGGTCGATGCCGTCGGAGCAAGATTGAGCGAGCAGGCTTCTTCTTTCACGGCGATATCGAGGACAATATCGCTCGCGACGGCAAGAGTCGAGCGCGGCTTCGCGGTGAGCGTGACGAGGCGAATGCCCAAACGCTTCACTGCCTCGACGAGTTCGATCAATTCTTCGGTTTCGCCGCTCGATGAAATCGCGAGAAGAATATCGTCGGCGGTGAGTATGCCCAAATCGCCATGGAGCGCATCGGCGGCGTGCAGGAAAACCGATGGCGTGCCGGTGCTCGAAAACGTCGCGGCGATTTTGCGGCCTATCAGGCCTGATTTTCCGAGACCCGTCACGACGACTCGGCCTGTGCAGGCGTATGCGAGCTCGACAGCCTTCTCGAAGCCCTCGTCGAGGCGGTCGATTAGACCCGAGATGGCATCGGCTTCGATTCGCAGCACGCGCTTGGCGGTCGCGACGCTGGTTTTTGCTGACCTCGACGGGGTTATCGGTTTCATCGGTTTCGCCGGGCTCACCGGGGGACATCCGGTTCGCGAACAACAGAGGCGAGGCGCGTAATTCTCCCGAGCAGTGCAGCGAGCTGATCCAAAGGCAGCGCGTTTGTGCCGTCCGAGAGCGCCTTCGCAGGATTGTCGTGGACCTCTAGAAACAAGCCGTCGACGCCGGCCGCTGTGCCGGCGCGAGCGAGCGGCTCGATGAATTCCGGCTGGCCCCCGCTCGACTTCCCTTCCCCTCCCGGCAGCTGCACCGAATGGGTCACATCGAAGACGACCGGATAGCCGAGTGAGCGCATGACCGGAAACGAGCGCATGTCTACAACCAGATTCTGATAGCCGAACGAACTGCCGCGTTCGGTCAGTATGATTTTCTCGTTGCCCGTGCTGGCGACTTTCTGAGCGGCGTTACCCATATCCCAAGGCGAGAGAAACTGGCCCTTCTTGATGTTAACGACACGGCCGGAGCGGCCAACGGCTACGAGCAGATCGGTCTGGCGGGACAGAAATGCAGGCACCTGGAGAACATCGCAGATTTCAGCGGCTGGCGCGACATGTGAGATCTCGTGAACGTCGGTGAGAATCGGCAGCCCGGTGCGCCTCTGGATCAAACCCAGAATTCTGAGGCCCTCCCGGAGTCCCGGCCCGCGGTAGGAAGAAAGCGACGAACGATTGGCCTTGTCATAGGACGACTTGAAGATGTAGGGAATGCCAAGGCCGCTTGTAATTTGTCCCAGGCGTTCGGCCATGCTCATCGCATGAGCTTCGCTTTCGATCACGCACGGCCCGGCGATGAGAAAAAGCGGCGCGCTCCCACCGACGCAGATTTTGCCTATCGAGAAGCAGGCCAAAGATTTCGCATGCGGGCCTTCCATCGAGACGTTTTCACCCTCTGGACGATGCAACAGCCTATGCGGGTTCGCGGTTGTTTTCAACTTTGAATTTGGATCCAGAGCGCGACCTGGCGCACACCGGCATGACGCCGGAAACAGATTAAAATGAGATCGAAGCTGTGCGTCCGAACACGAGAGTCTTTATCGGGCTTCCCCACGATTCCCTTCTCACGGCCTCCGTGGCTCTGTCGTGCGACCGGGTCCTTCTCTAGCCGGACGCGATGAGGCTTGCCGGGAGTCGCGATCGAACCCAAGTGTTCGCAATTTACGTTTCGAAAATCCTGGGCGCACGGGTCCTTGGCAAGCACGACGAGATGCAGCTAATCCGACGCGGGATCGGCGGCCGAGACGTGAGTTTGCGTTTCGGCCGACTGGCCGAGGCCCTGCCGACGGTTCTCGAGGCTTGCGTGAATGAACGCCGCAAACAGCGGATGCGGAACCAGCGGCTTCGATTTGAACTCGGGATGAAATTGGCAGCCGACGAACCAGGGGTGGTCCGGGACTTCCACGATTTCGACGTAGACGCCGTCCGGAGTGCGGCCGGTGATGCGGAACCCAGCGCGCGTGAGCGTGTCTTCATATTCGCAATTAAACTCGTAACGGTGGCGGTGACGCTCGGAGATATCGGCGTGGCCATAAGCCTTGTAGGCGAACGAGCCGGGCTCGATTTTGCAGGGCCAGGCCCCGAGGCGCATCGTTCCGCCCATTTCATCGACGCCGAGGAGTTCGCGCAATTTGTAAATTACGCGATTCGGCGTCGAGGGATCGAATTCGGTGCTATCGGCACGCTCCAGACAGGCGGCAACACGCGCATATTCGATCGTGGCGCACTGCATTCCGAGGCAGATGCCGAGAAAGGGAACCTTCTTCTCTCGCGCGTACGTGATCGCATGAACCATCCCGGCGATGC
>DATMRE010000034.1:0-13122 GCA_035566475.1 Verrucomicrobiia bacterium
GAGCCCGTTCCCTCATCTCGACTACAAGGACGCTCTCCGGCGTTACGGCTCGGACAAGCCTGACCTGCGCTTCGGAATGGAGCTGCACGACGTTACGCCGGTGTTCGAGCCCGCGAGCGCGGCGCTCAACATCGAAGGTCATCTGCAGGCCGTCGTAGCGCCCGGTGCCGCAGCGTTTTCGCGCAAGCAGCTCGACGAACTTGCCGCGTTCGCGAAGTCAGCCGGAGCGCGCGGCATTTACACCGCGAAGGTCACGGCAGAAGGAATCACCTCGCCACTCGAACGAAATCTCGGCGCCGATCGGCTCAGGCAACTCGCCGGGGCGGTCGGTGCAAAGCCGGGAGATCTGATCGTCTCGGTGGCCGCCAAGGAGCAGATTGCTCACGGCGACACGTCGCTCGCTGTGGCGGGCCAGATTCGTCTGCACCTTGGTGAAAAACTGAATTTGATCGACCGCAGCAAATGGGAATTTCTCTGGATCACCGGCTTCGCGCTCTTTGAATGGAGCGACAAGGACAGCCGCTGGGTGAGCGCGCAGCATCCGTTCACCGGCATCGTCGAGGAGGATCTCGACAAGCTCGAAACCGCTCCCTGGGAGTGCCGGTCGAAGGGCTACGACCTGGTGCTCAATGGCGTCGAACTCGGTTCCGGCAGCATCCGAATCCATCGCCAGGACGTGCAGGAGCGAATGTTCAAATCGCTCGGACTCAGCCAAGAGCAGGCGCGACAGCGTTTCGGGTTCTTCCTCGACGCGCTCGCCTACGGCACCCCGCCGCACGGGGGAATCGCTCTCGGGCTTGACCGCGTGGTCACGCTCCTTGCCGGCGAGCGATCGATTCGCGAGGTCATTGCGTTCCCGAAGACGACGGCGGCCCAGGACCTCATGGCCGATTCGCCCTCCGAGGTCCCTACCGAGCAGCTCGATGAGTTGGGAATCAAAATCAAGGGACCGAGCCAAGGATGAGGTTTCCGAGCCCCTCCCTAGCACTTGCAGGCGGAAACCCTTGATGTGGTTGATCGAGCACCGACTGACTCAGGGTTCAGGTCACGAATCATAAATGTCACGGATACGGATACTTCCGGAAAACGTTGCGAACAAAATTTCCGCCGGAGAGGTGGTTGAGCGGCCCGCCTCGGTCGTGAAAGAGCTGCTCGAAAATGCCCTCGACGCAGGCGCTCGCTCGATCCGCGTCGAAGTCGAATCGGGCGGCAAGCGCATGATCCGCGTGACCGACGACGGTGGCGGGATGAACCGCGACGATGCCCTGCTGGCCTTCGAACGTCACGCCACTTCGAAGCTCCGCACGGCGGACGACCTGCTCTCGATAGGGACCCTTGGGTTTCGCGGCGAGGCCTTGCCTTCGATCGCGGCCATCTGCCGGCTTCTACTCGAGACGCGCACACCGGAGGAAGAGCAGGGAACTCGCGTCGAATTCGCTTGCGGCAAACTTGTGGGCGTGAAACCGGCAGGAGTGCCGTCGGGGACCTCGATCAGCGTCGCCGACATATTCTACTGCGTGCCGGCGCGGCGAAAATTCCTGAAATCTGAGACGACCGAGCTCGGACACATTGCCTCGCTCGTCACCCACTACGCTCTGGCGCATCCCGACCGCCAGTTTCTGCTCAAGACTTCGTCGCAGGAAATTGTGAACTGCGCCCCGGTCGAGCGGCTCGCCGATCGCGTGTACCAGATCTTCGGGCGCCAGGCGCTCGCGGAGCTCGAGGAGATTCCGGCCAGCCAGGCCCGGGTCGCGCCCGCGATCGCTCCATCCGGGCACGAGGCGGATGAGCAGGCCGCCACGCTTCGCGTGACCGGTTTCACATCCCGCCCCGAGGTCCAGCGCACGAACCGCAACGGAATCTACATCTTCGTAAACCGGCGTCTGGTGCGCGATCGCTTGCTTCTTCACGCCATCGGCGAGGCGTACCGGAACATCGTGCCCCCGGGCGTGTTTCCCGTCGTGCTGCTGTTCCTCGATCTGCCCTACGAGGAAGTGGACGTCAATGTGCACCCTGCAAAAATCGAGGTGCGCTTCCGCAATCCGCAGTTGATTCACGATCACACGCGCGACGCGATTCGGGAGGCGCTTTCCATCGCGCGGCCCATTGCCGGATTCCCCGCCGCTCGCGCCGCCCGAGCCGCGGCAGTGTCGCGCGACACGCCGAGCGCAGCAGGCACCATCGAGGGCCCGCCTCAAATCGCCTCTTCCGCGACAGACGGGCTCGCCGGGCCGCCCGGAGCGGTGATTCCGGCCTCACTGGCCGCCTCCGCCGCGGATTTCAGATTATCCGGCGCGCCGGACCGGCCCCTCGCGCAACGACTCGATTTTGACCCGGCGGGAGCGATCGATTTCCTTCCCCCGACCGAGCGGACCGGGGAGCCCTCGGCCGACGGAGCGCCCGTCCGACCGGGATCGCTTCCCAGCCCCGATCGCATCGTCGATCTCAAGCCGCTTGGGCAGGTGAACGGCAGCTTCATCGTCGCGGTGAACAGCGAAGGATTGTGGATCATCGATCAGCACGTGGCCCACGAGCGAGTGCTCTTTGAGCAGCATCTGCGGGCGCGGCGCGAGGGCGAACTGGGCGGACAAAGACTGCTTGTGCCGCTGATCGTCGAGCTCAATCCGCGGCAGATAGCAATCTTCGAGCAGATCGGCGAGGAACTCCGCGCGAACGGCTTCGAGGCTTCGGTTTCCGGAGGGCGCAGCGTCGCGATTCAGGCCGCGCCGGCGGGAATTGCCAGCGGCGACGCCGAAAAGCTGCTGTTTGAAATCCTGGAGGGCATCGCACGCGAGAGGCAGGCGATTTCGATCGATTCGCTGCAGGCCAGAATCGCGGCTTCGACGTCGTGCCACGCGGCGATCAAGGTGAACACGCATCTCGACACGGGGAAAATGGAGTGGCTGCTCGGGGAGCTCGCCAGGACGGAATATCCGATGAGCTGCCCTCACGGCCGGCCCATCGTGCTGCGTTATTCGGTGCGCGAGATCGAACGCGCGTTCAAGCGAATTTGAACCGGGAATCATTCGCGTGGCGATGCGGAGCGAAGCGAAGGCCTGCGGTCGGAGACGGGAGGAGTGAGAGGGTGCCGGTGAAGGGACTGATTATCGCGATTGACGGCCCGGTCGCCTCGGGGAAGAGCACGCTTGCGCGCCGTGTGGCCCAGATGCTCGGCTACGTGTATGTGGACACGGGTGCCATGTATCGCGCCGTCGCGCTCAAAGCCCTGCGCCGCGGCCTCTCGCTCGACGCTCGAGAGGATCTCGAGGCCCTGGCCACGGACACGCACATCGACCTGCGCGCCGAGGACGGCACGCAGCAGGTCTTTCTCGATGGCCAAGACGTGACGCTGACGATTCGTGACCCGGAGGTCTCGCAGGCCGCTTCCAGGATTGCCGTGGTGGCTGGCGTCCGGCGCGTGCTCGTCGGCGAGCAGCGCCGCGCAGGAGAGCGGGGCGGCGTGGTGGTCGAAGGACGCGACATCGGCAGCGTCGTGTTCCCCGATGCACAGCTCAAGATTTATCTTGTGGCCTCTCCCGAGATCCGGGCGCAGCGGCGCTGGCAGGAGCACCAACAGAGGGGCGAGGCGGTCGACCTAGAGCGCACGCTAGATGAAATTCACGAACGCGACCGGCGCGACCGCGAGCGGAGTTCCTCTCCCCTGGTCCGCGCCCCCGACGCCGTCGTCGTCGACAGCACGGCGATGGAGCCGGAAGAGGTCGCGCGGCTTGTGGTGATGCTGGCGCGAGAGCGCGGAGCGGCATCTTCCCCCGCCGTGGAAGGCTGATTTCCGGAGGATTCGCTTCGGGAGGGAAGCATGAAGTTCGTGATTCTGGTTGCCAGCCTGTCCCTGTTTCTGTCGACCACCGGTCGATTCGGTCGGGCCGAGACGCCGAGCGCCGGGGCGGGTACGGGCCAGGCCGTGCGGCGTCTGCGGGATTTCCTCACCGATGATTGGAAGTATTGGATGCACGAGTATCCCGAAGCGGCGACCGTGTTCGGGTATCCCGGAGAAAACGATCGCTGGACGGACCTTTCCTCGACGTCCATCGAACGACGCAACCGGCACCTCGAGGAGAGCCTCGGGGTCCTGCGCGCCATTCCCCGCAACGAACTGCCCCGGGGTGAGCAGTTGAATTACGACCTGTATCAGGAGCTGATCCGGAAAGCGATCGCAGGTCTGCGATTTCATGATGACGCGTTTCCGCTTGCATCCGTCGTGCCGACAAATGCCTATATTCCGATCAACCAAATACAGGGTTTACTTCAGTATCTTCCCGAGACGATCGACCAAATGCCGGCGGCGCGTCCGGGCGACTATCAAGACATCCTTGCCCGCCTCAGCACGATTCCTCAGGTCATCGATCAGACGATCGACCTCATGAAGGTCGGGCTCGGGCACGGATGGAGGCCGCCCAAGATCACCGTGCGGGACGTCGCGAAGCAAATCGAGAGCCAGATCGTTCCCGATCCTCTCTCGAGCCCGCTCCTGGCCGCATTCAGGACCTATCCGGCCGCGATCGCCTCCGAACGGCAGAACGATTTCACCCAAAGGGCGGTTCGCGCCTACACGGACAAGGTCGGCCCCGCATTCCGGAAACTCCGTGATTTTGTTGTCGAGACCTACGTTCCCGCGTGCCGCGACACGATTTCCGTGAGCGATTTGCCGGATGGATCCGACTACTACAAATATCTTGTGCGCTGGCATACGACCACTCAACTCACTCCGGAGGAAATCCACCGGACCGGGCTCCGCGAGGTCAGCGAGATTCGCACCGAGATGGACCGAGTGATCGGGCAGGCCGGATTCAAGGGAAGTTTCGCGGAATTCGTGAAATTCATGACGAGCGACCCTCGCTTCACATTTTCGAGCTCTCATGACCTGCTCCTCGACTTCCGCGACATCGCCAAACGCGCCGATCCGGAACTCGCGCATCTCTTCGGCACTCTGCCGCGACTCCCCTACGGCGTCAAGCCCGTGCCGGAGGCGGTTGCACCATCGCAAACAGCCGCCTACTACCAGCCGGGAGCGCCCCCGGCCGGCCGCCCCGGCTATGTTTACGTCAACACCTACAACATCGCGTCGCGACCAAAATGGGCCGGAGAGGCCCTGTTCCTGCACGAAGGAGTGCCGGGGCACCATCTGCAACTCTCACTGGCCCAGGAAATGGAAGGCGTCCCGGAATTTCGAAAGCAGCTCGGGTACACCGCCTACGTCGAGGGCTGGGCGCTCTATGCCGAGAGTCTTGGGGGAGAAATGGGTTTCTATGCCGACCCTTACTCGAAGTTCGGTTATCTGAGCGCCCAGATGTGGCGAGCCGTCCGGCTCGTCGTGGACACAGGAATCCACACGATGGGATGGAGCCGCGAGCGGGCCATCCAGTACTTCCTAGAGAACACCGGACAGCCGGAGCAAAACGCCGTGGTCGAAGTGGACCGTTACATCGTGTGGCCGGGACAGGCGCTCGGATACAAAATCGGGCAGCTCAAGATCCAGGAGCTTCGCCGCGGGGCCGAGCAGGCACTTGGCGATCGGTTCGACATTCGGGCGTTTCACGATGTGATCCTTGATCAGGGAGCCCTTCCACTGGACATTCTCGATCGGCGGGCGACAGAGTGGGTCACCCGAGAACAGGAGAAGTGGCGAGCGCGATGATATCGCCCGGATTCTCTCGCTCGATCCTGCTGCGGGAACCCGCCGGGTCTCTCGCATGGGGCGCCAGGCGAGCTCAGGTCGCCTCGACTTCACTCGGCGCCTCGTGCCCGGCCATGAGTCCGGTCGCCCATTCGACGGCCTGCATGAAGATCGAGGGAATCACGTTTTTATCGATCTCCAATCGGGCGGCGGCTTCGTCAACTCCTGCCCAGGATCCGGTCTCGTACATCAAGACGGTCTCAAAGACTTCACGAAGGGCATTTTTCTTTCCGAGCAGTGCGTCGCGGATCTCTTCGCGGATCGCGATTTCCTTGAGCACATCCTCCATTTTCATGTCGAGGATCGCGTCGATGGCGGAGAGCAGGCCCAGAAGAAACAGATCGTTCGAAGAATCGGCGAGACCCGCAGCGGGCGCAAGAAGCTCGCAAAACCTTGCTCGCGTCAAGGGCAGCATGATCAACTCTTGCGGTTTGTCATGCCCCATGCAGGCGACGGCGACAAGAGAGACCCATCTGCGGATTCCGCGCTCGCCGAGCAGCCTGAGGGCGTGCGGAATCGAGCCTACCTCAGAAACCAAAAAGAAAGCCGGCGAATTCAAGTAGCGCAAGAGGCGATAACTCAACGAGGCTTCCTCTTTGATGAGGTTGGCCATCTGCTCAATGCTGATCTGGGGCTGATTGGCGGCCTGCAGAACTCGTAGGTAATTCAGTTTGTACGCCGGGATATCGTGGTGCTTGAGGACCTGCGGACGGCTGAAAAAATATCCCTGGAAATATTTGTAGCCCAGGCCGAGGGTGCGCTCGAAGTCCGCGTAGGTTTCTACCTTTTCCGCCACCAGCCGCACGCTCGTTCGGGAAAACTTCTCCGCCAGGTGGCTCTGTTCCAAGAGGGATGTCGAGAGCACGTCCACCTTGATGAAATCGGCGAGCACGACGAGCGGCTGCCATTCCGGGCGGTCCCTAAAATCATCGAGTGCAATCGAATAGCCGGCCCGCTTGAGCTGACGGCACGCAGCCAAGACCTCCTCGTCGAGCCGTATATCTTCGAGGATCTCGATGACCACGCGGTCCTTGGGCAGCAGGGCCGGATATTCGCTAATCAGGAACTCCCGCGTGCAGTTGATGAAGGCGCGGCGTCCCTCTGTCAGACGCTCCACGCCGAATAGAAACAGATTGTCGGCTGCTGAAGCCGACGCGACATCGGGCTGAGGGTGAGAGAAGTAATTCTCAGGGCCGGAACGGAACAACAATTCGTACCCGTAGACGGCGCGGGCGGCATCAAAGATCGGTTGCCGGGCCAGAAATTTTTCCAAAAGACCTTCTCCTTCATCGGGCGGACGGACGACGTCGCGAAACGGGACAAGGGCCACTCCAACCGCCTGACGCTCCAGCTACGCCGGGCTCGACATCGAAGCCAGGAACTCTCCGTTGGTCTTCGTCTTCGAGAGGCGACCCAGCAGAAGCTCCATCGCTTCGACCGTCGAGAGCGGACTCAGCACCTTGCGCAGCACCCAGATACGATTCAGTTCGTCCGGCGGAAGAAGCAATTCATCCTTGCGCGTTCCCGAGCGGTTGATGTCGATCGTCGGGAACACGCGCTTGTCGACCAGCCGCCGGTCGAGGTTGATTTCCATGTTGCCGGTACCCTTGAATTCTTCGAAGATGACGTCGTCCATGCGGCTCCCGGTGTCGATCAACGCTGTGGCGATGATGGTGAGCGAACCACCCTCCTCGATGTGCCGCGCGGCGGCAAAGAAGCGCCGGGGGCGCTGCAAGGCGTTCGCGTCGATACCGCCGGAGAGGACTTTGCCGGAAGGCGGCGTGACGGCGTTATAGGCCCGTCCGAGACGCGTGAGGGAATCGAGCAGGATGACGACATCGCGCTTGTGCTCGACCAGGCGCTTGGCCTTCTCAAGGACCATCTCGGCGACCTGAATATGGCGTTGCGGCGGTTCATCGAACGTCGAGCTAATCACCTCTCCCTTCACCGTGCGCTGCATGTCGGTGACTTCTTCCGGTCGCTCGTCAATCAGGAGGACGATCAGAGCAACCTCGGGATGATTCGTCGTGATCGAGTTAGCGATGGACTGCAGCATCATCGTTTTCCCGGTGCGAGGGGGAGCGACGATCAGCCCGCGCTGACCCTTGCCGATGGGGCAGAGCATGTCGAGCACGCGCCCGGTGAGATTCTCCTTGGTCGTTTCGAGCCGGATGCGCTCCTGAGGGTACAGTGGCGTCAGATTGTCGAAAAAGATCTTGTTCCGGGCCACTTCGGGGTCCTCGAAATTGACCGCCTCGACCTTGATCAGCGCGAAATAGCGCTCGCCGTCCTTGGGAGGACGAACCTGGCCGGAGACCGTGTCGCCGGTGCGGAGGTCAAATTTGCGGATCTGCGAAGGGGAGACGTAGATATCGTCGGGACCCGGAAGGTAGTTGTATTCCGGAGCGCGGAGAAAGCCGAAACCATCGGGCAGACATTCAAGAACGCCTTCGGAGAAGATCAGTCCGTTCTTCTCCGTCTGGGCGCGGAGGATCTGAAAGATCAGCTCCTGCTTGCGCATGCCGGAGGAGCCCGGAATATTCAGCTCCTTGGCGATCTTCGCAAGATCGGTGATGTTTTTATCCTTCAATTCTGCAAGACTAATGCTCATCGAGTTCTTTCCTTCTCAAGCCTGGATTCTCGGGCGTGATCGTGATGAAAATGGATCCTGGGCGGCGCACGGTCTAAATTTGGCGCTCGATTCCAGATTCCGGAACGGGCTGGTACCTCTCTCCAGTGTCGTGTGCCAGTGTCAGCCAACCAAAAAGGCGAGCCGTAGCCGAAGCACGCGCGTGCAGTGAAAAATCGCGGTAAGTTGTAACGGCACTGGAGTACAGACAGTCTCTTTACACTTCGGTCGCGGACCGGACCTGCGCAGCAGGGTGTGGGGAGGACCGAAGGTTTCTCAGTTGGTCAATTCCTTGTCCTGCGCGACCTCCGCGCCGAACTTTGGTTCAACCCCGGCAACCGGCGGAAGGCCGGGAATAGGAATCGGATGCTCGAGCGCGAGCTGCAGGACTTCGTCCATCGATTCGACGAAATGAATGGACATCTGCGCTTGCACCTCGGGCGGAATATCCGCCAGATCCTTTTCGTTGTCCTTCGGGAGTATCACGGTATGCAGCCCGAGACGATGTGCTGCGAGCAGCTTTTCCTTGACGCCTCCGATGGGAAGGACTTTGCCCCGAAGTGTGATCTCACCGGTCATGGCCACGTCCCACCGGACGGGAATGCGCGTCAGGGCGCTGATGATCGATGTGCAGAGCGTAATGCCGGCCGATGGACCGTCTTTGGGGATCGCGCCTTCGGGCACATGGACATGGATGTCCAAGTGGCGGTAGAAATCCTTCGGCAAGCCGAACAGGTGGCTGCGCGAACGGACGTAGCTCATGCCGGCTTGGGCCGATTCCTGCATCACGTCGCCGAGTTTTCCGGTGAGCGTCAGCCGGCCCTTACCCTGCATCAAGGTCGCCTCGGTCGAGAGCACCTGGCCGCCGACTTCGGTCCAGGCCAGTCCTGTGGCCAGTCCAACTTCATTCTTTTTCTCGGCGAAGAAATCGCGGTACTTGATGATCCCCAGGTAATCGTTGACGTTCTTGATGGTGATCTCGGCCTTCGAGTTCTTTCCTTCGGCAACAACCTTGCGCGCCAGTTTCCGGCAGACGTTGGCAATCTCGCGATCGAGGTTCCGGACGCCCGCCTCATGCGTGTAGTGGCGGATGATGTGGGTGACGGCCTCGTCGGTGAACTTCAGATTGTCGTTCCTCAACCCGGTGGCCTCGCGCTGCTTCGGTATCAGGAAGCGCTGGGCGATTTGGTGCTTTTCCTGTTCCGTGTAGCCGGGAATCCGCAGAACCTCCATGCGGTCCTGCAGTGGCTGAGGAATCGTGTGCAGCACGTTGGCCGTGCAGATGAACATGACCTTGGAGAGGTCGTATTCGACGTCGAGATAGTGGTCGGTGAAGGAATGGTTCAATTCCGGGTCGAGCACTTCCATCAGCGCCGCCGAAGGGTCGCCGCGAAAATCCATGGACATCTTATCCACTTCATCAAGCACGAATACGGGATTCACCGTGCCGGCCTTCCGCATCATCTGAATGATCTGGCCGGGCAGGGCGCCGATGTAGGTACGCCGGTGGCCGCGGATCTCGGCCTCGTCGCGCACCCCTCCGAGCGACACGCGCACAAACTTCCGTCCCGTGGACCGGCCAATGGACATCGCGAGCGATGTCTTGCCGACGCCGGGAGGCCCGAGGAAACACAGGATCGAACCTTTCGGATTCTTGACCAGCTGGCGGACGGCCAGGTATTCAAGAATCCGCTCTTTAATCTTGTCAAGGCCGTAGTGGTCTTCGGAAAGAATAGCCTCCGCCCGGTTGATATCGCGGATTTCTTTAGACCGCTTCTTCCAGGGAACGGCCAGAAGCCAGTCGAGATAGTTCCTTGAGACGGTCGATTCGGCCGACATCGGCGGCATCATTTCGAGGCGCTTGAGTTCCTGTATGGCCTTTTCCATCGGGCCTTCGGGCATGCCCGAGGTCTCGATCTTCTTCTTGAGCTGCTCGATCTCGTTTGCTTCGCCGCGTCCGAGTTCCTTCTGGATCGCCTTCAGCTTCTCGTTGAGGTAGTACTCTTTCTGCGCGCGCTCCATTTGCCGTTTCACGCGCGTGTTGATCGAGCGGTCCATGTTCAGCTTCTCGATTTCCACCTCGAGAATATCGGCGATGCGGTTCAACCGCTCGAGCGGCTCGAAGAGCTCGAGCAATTCCTGCTTCTCTTCGACAGGGATCTGTAGATTTGCGGCGATCGCGTCGGAAAGCTTGCCGGGATCTTCGACGCGCACGGCGGCGATCATCGTGTCGTAGTTCAGGCTTTGGGAGAGTTTGACATATTGCTCGAACAGATTGGTGACCCGGCTCGAGGCTTGCTCGAGCTGCGGAGAAGGCTCGGGCTTCACGGGAACAAGGCGGACCGATGCGCGGAAGAACCCTTCGTCGCTCGCCACCTGTACGATCTTGGCGCGCTCGGTGCCTTCCACCAGAACTTTGATATTGCCGTCCGGGAGCTTGACGCTCTGCACGATGTTCGCAAGCGTTCCGACCTGGAAGATTTCCTCGGGCTTCGGATCGTCGACCGAGGCGTCGTGTTGCGTGACGAGGAAGATCTTCTTGTCGCCAGCCAGCGCTTCTTCGAGCGCTCGCACCGACGCCTCGCGGCCCACGATGAACGGGTGCATCATCTCCGGGAAGATGACCATGTCCCGCACGGGCATCATCGGCACACGCCGGATTTCTAGTTTCTCACGGTTGAACATCGATTCTTTTTGTCCCAAATGTCCCTAACCCGCCTTCTCGAGCAAGCTCCAGTTAATTTCGCGACCCTTTACCATGTCTGCGGTCACCACGAAATCGCGAAGTTTTCGCTGTGCCGGCAGGTGGTACATCATCTCGAGCATCAGGTCTTCGAGAATCATGCGCAGGCCACGCGCGCCGACCTTGCGCTGTAAGGCCAGCTCCGCGACCGTTTCGAGCGCGTCATCGGTGAACCGTAGCCGAACGTTTTCAAATTCGAACAGCCTCTGATATTGACGCACGAGCGCATTCTTCGGTTCCGTCAGGATGCGCACCAGAGCGCTCTTATCCAGGTCGCTGAGCACGCCGACGACCGGGAGCCTGCCGACAAACTCCGGAATCAGGCCATAGCGGATCAGGTCGGTGGGCTGCGCCTGTTCGAGAACTTCGATGTTGCGCCGGGTGGCCGTCGCCGGTTGGGCGTCGGCATGGAAGCCAAGCGACTTCTGCCCGACGCGCCGTTCGATGATTTTCTCGAGGCCCACAAATGCGCCGCCGCATATGAACAAAATGTTCGTCGTGTCGACCGGCGTAAATTCCTGGTGCGGGTGCTTGCGTCCACCCTGGGGTGGGACGTTTGCGACCGTGCCTTCCAGAATCTTGAGCAGCGCCTGCTGCACTCCCTCGCCCGAAACATCGCGGGTAATCGAGGGGTTCTCGTCTTTCTTCGAAATCTTGTCGATCTCGTCTATATATATGATGCCTTGCTGCGCCTTTTGGACGTCTCCGTCGGCGGCCTGCAAGAGCTTCAGGATGATATTTTCCACGTCCTCGCCGACGTAGCCGGCCTCCGTGAGGGTGGTGGCGTCGACGATAGCGAAGGGCACGTCGAGCATGCGTGAAAGAGTCTGCGCCAGGAGGGTCTTGCCGGTGCCGGTGGGCCCGATCAAGAGAATGTTGGACTTGCTGAGCTCCACGTCGCCGGGCTGCTTGTTCAAGAAAATCCGCTTGTAGTGATTGTAGACGGCCACGGCGAGTTTCTTTTTCGTGCGGTCCTGCCCGATGACATACCCGTCGAGGAATTGCTTGATTTCCGGCGGGCGGGGAAGGCGCCGCGCCGGCGCAGTGGCCTGCTCGCGTTTTTCATCTTCGAGAATGGTCTGGCAAACACTGACGCACTCATTACAGATGTAAGCGCGGGGATAGTCAGAGGGTGAGCTGATGAGTTTTTCGACCTGCTCCTGAGTCTTGTGGCAAAAGGAGCAGCGCAAAGGCTCGTCTGGATTGAATTTTTTCACCGGTGTGAAGGCCCTCGTCTCCGCTGGGCGTCAACGGAGCTCATATCGATATTCTAGGCCGATTCTTCCCCCAAGAGAAAGAGAAACCTGCAAGGCTGCTAACTTTTAGGAACCAAGCTCGCGACGCGCTGCATACGCGGCAGCGCATATGCGTCAGCGATGCTTGTAAATAATCTCGTCGATCATGCCGTATTCTTTGGCTTGTTCGGGATTCATGATGAAGTCCCGCTCGACGTCTTTTTCGATGCGATCGATGGTCTGGCCGCTATGCTGAGCGAGCAATTTATTGATCATCGTACGCATGCGAAGGATCTCCTTGGCATGGAGATCAATGTCCGTGGCTTGGCCGCCCAGGCCCGACATCCAGGGCTGATGGATCAGGATGCGCGCGTTGGGCAGAGCGAAGCGCTTTTTGGGCGCGCCGCCCGCGAGCAAAACGGCGGCGATGGAAGCGGCCTGGCCGACACAGGTGGTGACCACGTCGGGCTTCACGAACTGCATGGTGTCGTAGATTGCGAAACCCGCGGTAATGGAGCCACCCGGAGAATTGATGTACAGCTGAATGTCGCGTTCGGGGTCCTCGGCTTGAAGAAAGAGCATCTGGGCGGTGGCCAAATTGGCGACATGGTCGTCAATAGGCGTGCCGATGAAGATGATGTGCTCTTTCAGGAGCCTGGAATAAATATCGTAGGCGCGCTCGCCACGGCTGGTCTGTTCGACCACCATGGGTACAAGAGTTGTTGCGCGATAAGCCGGGTCGTCTTGGAAATTTTTCATGAGAATTGTGAACGGTCACGCCCGAACTGCCCGAACGGCTATTTCACTTCGCTTCAGCTGC
>DATMRE010000035.1:0-2257 GCA_035566475.1 Verrucomicrobiia bacterium
GAGTTTGGGAGCAATGGCGGTCTCGGCGGTGTATTCGCCGGCGAGCGCGTCGGTGGTTTTCAGGCCGTTGCCAGTGATGCACAGAACAGTGGTTTCGTCGGGTTCGATGCGGCCTTCGCGGTAGAGTTTGCGGGCGCAGCCGACGGTGACCCCGCCCGCGGTTTCGGTGAAGACGCCTTCGGTTTCGGCAAGTAACTGGATCGAGTCGACCAGCTCGGGATCCGATACGTCTTCGGACCAGCCGCCACTGTTGGTGATGGCCTTGATCGCGTAGTGTCCGTCGGCCGGATTGCCAATGGCGAGCGAGCGGGCGATCGTCGCGGGCTTCTGCGGTTCGATTTCGGCGCGACCTGTTTTGATCGCGGTGGAAATGGGGGAGCAGCCGCTGGCCTGAGCGCCGAAGAACTTTACCGGCTTCGGTTCGACCAGGCCAAGGGTGATCAGCTCGTCGAACGCTTTTTTAATTTTTGTAATCAACGACCCGCCCGCCATGGGCACAACCACGTTATCGGGCAAGCGCCAGCCGAGTTGCTCAGCGATTTCAAAGCCCACGGTCTTCGAGCCTTCGGCGTAGTAGGGGCGAAGATTGACGTTGACGAATCCCCAGCGATGCTCGTCGGCGATCTGCGAGCAGAGGCGGTTGACCTGGTCGTAACTGCCGGCAATGCGAACGACGCGCGCGCCGTAGACCTGGGTGTTGAGAATTTTCGCCGGCTCGAGATCCGCGGGAATGAAAATCCAGGCCTTGAAGCCGTTGCGCGCGGCCTGCGCAGCGACGGAATTGGCGAGGTTGCCGGTCGAGGAGCAGGAGACGGTATCGAAGCCAAAGGCGCGTGCCTGCGACAGGGCGACCGCGACGACGCGGTCTTTGAAGCTGAGCGTGGGCAGGCAGACGGCGTCATTTTTGATGAAGAGTTTGTGCGTGCCGAGTTCCTTGCCGAGGTTCGACGCGCTCAGCAGCGGCGTGAAGCCCACGGGAAGCGTCGGATGAAAATGGGGAGGGAGGGGGAGGAGCTCGGAGTAGCGCCACATGTTGGGAGGGCGTTGGGCGATCTTTTCGCGCGTGAACTCAGCGCGCACGGCGTCGTAGTCGTAGCCGACTTCCAGGGGGGAGAAACACTCGTCGCAAATCGACCGGGGCTGGTTTCCCCAGGCCTTGCCGCATTCCCGACAGCGCAATTCGTAGTGAGCCATCTTGCTACTCGCATTCTTGCGAGTAGCGGAAGGACGAGCATCCCGGGAGAAAAGGGCTTCAAAAAACGAAGACCTCTTCTCCGGATAGGAAAAGAGGCTACGGGAAAACGGGTAGAAAAGCCGCTTGCCCGAATCTCATGTTCCCCGTCTCCGGGAGAGAGTTGGCACCGAGCAGTCGCGATATATGATCACGACCCGGTTGCCGTGGCGTCTCAGGGCTCGTCCCTCAGCCACTCTGCATGAAATTCAAAGTCTGCTCAAAAGCGGAGCAAACCTGGGAACAGATCATACCCGTCACAAAGGGGTGTGTCAAGGGAGCGAGCCGGCTCTATGCGGTTTGTGTTTGCTGCCTATGGGCGAATCAGTCAGCGGGGCGCGCGTCGACTTCGAAGCCATACTCCTTGAGCAGGTTGGCTACGGTGGGAGTCTTGAGGAAGGCGAGGAACGCGCGTGCCGTGTCCTTGTTCTTCGACGCGCTGAGAGTTACGCAGGCTTGTTCGATGGGTGGATAGGTATTGACAGGGATTTCAGCGAAGTGGCCCTTGTCTTTCATGGGGGGCGAGAGCGCGAGCGAGAGCGCGATGATTCCGACGTCGGCGGAACCGGTGACGACGAATGAGGCGGTCTGCGAAATGTTTTCGCCGAGGACGAACTTGTCTTTCAGCTTGTCGTAGAGTCCCTGCTTCTGGAGCGCGGCGACGGCCGCCTGGCCGTAGGGGGCGTGCTGGGGATTAGCGATGGCGATTTTGTTGATACCGGGATCGAGCAGAGAGGCGAGACCTGACTCGAGGTTGAGCTTCGAGCCCCTGGGAACCCAGATCACGATTTTGCCCTTCGCGTACTGGTAATAGGAATCGGGCTCGGTCAGTCCGGCAGCTTCGAGCTTTTTCGGGTAGTCGAGATTGGCCGAGAAAAACATGTCGAAGGGCGCGCCGTTTTGAATCTGCTGAAAGAAATTGCCAGAGGATCCGTAGATGACCTTGACGTTCTTTCCGGATTGCTGCTGAAAGCGGGCGGCAACGTCCTCCATGGCGGATTGCAGATCAGCGGCGGCGGCGACGGT
>DATMRE010000036.1:0-6376 GCA_035566475.1 Verrucomicrobiia bacterium
CGAGCACGCCAATATTATCAAGAAGCACACGCGGCCGAACCCGTCGAAAAACATCCGCGGTGGAATCCTAGAAAAAGAGGGTCCGGTGCACGTTTCCAATGTGATGTTGGTTTGTCCAGGGTGCGGGAAGCACACGCGCGCCGGGCATACCCGCCTGCCGGACGGCACCAAGGTGCGCACGTGCCGGCGCTGCAACACGACGTTTGAGAACTGATAAACGAGGTAAAGAAAGAGACAACGAGACAACGAGACAATGATCACGCGTTTGCATGATAAATACCGCAAAGAGGCCGTGCCCGCGCTCGCCAAGCGCTTCGGCTACAAGAACACGATGGCCGTGCCGCGCGTCAAGAAGGTGACGGTCAATATTGGACTCGGGGAAGCGAGCCAGAACGTAAAGCTGCTGGACACGGCGGCTCAGGAACTTGGGCTGATTGCGGGACAGAAGCCGGTGATCACGCGCGCGAAGAAATCGATCGCGAACTTCAAAATCCGCAAAGGCATGCCGATCGGGTGCATGGTCACGCTGCGCGGCGAGCGCATGTACGAATTTCTGGACCGGCTCTCGGCGATCGTGCTGCCCCGGGTGCGCGATTTTAAGGGGCTGGCGCCCAATTCGTTCGACGGCCGCGGGAACTACACGCTGGGCATCAAGGATCAGCTGGTGTTCCCGGAGATTGATTACACAAGAGTTGACAAGATCAAGGGCATGAACGTCACGATCACGACGACGGCCCGAACCGATGAAGAAGGGCGCGAGCTGCTGAAGCTGCTCGGCGTTCCGTTCCGGGCTTAGGGAGAGCGATAGAGCATGGCTCGAACCAGTCAATTCGCGAAGATGCGACGGAAGCTCAAGTACAAGATCCGGAGGCGCAACCGCTGCAGGATCTGCGGCCGCCCGCGCGGTTTCCTGCGCAAGTTTGAAATGTGCCGTATCTGTTTCCGCGGCCTCGCGCTCAAGGGAGAAATTCCCGGCGTGGTGAAGGCCAGCTGGTAAGGAAGGGAGAATGACGACCGATCCCATTGCCGATATGCTCACACGGATTCGCAACGCCGCGCGCGCAAAACACCCGCGTGTGGACCTGCCGTCTTCGAGATTGAAGGTGGAAATAGCGCGCATTCTCAAGGACGAGGGCTACCTTGCGAATTTCAAGGTTGTAGAGGAAAAGGGAAAGAAGACTCTCCGCGTTCTTTTGCGCTACTCCTCAGACCGGCGAAGCGTGATCACCGACCTGAAGCGGATCTCAAGGCCTGGCTCGCGGCGATACGTCGGGAACGCCGGCATTCGTCAGGTAGTGGGCGGAATGGGGATTTCGATTCTCTCCACCCCGCGCGGGTTAATGACTGGGCAATCGGCGCGCAGACAAGGTGTTGGCGGCGAACTGCTGTGCGAGGTTTGGTAGTCGAATCATCCTAGGCGCGAGGTATCGATCGAACCATGTCGCGAATTGGAAACAAGCTGATCCCGATCCCCTCCGGCGTGAAGGTGCAGATCACCGAGAACGCGGTCGATGTGCAGGGGCCCAAGGGCAAAATGACCGTACCGCTGCCGCGCGGTATTCAGTTCGAGCAGAAGGACGGCACGCTCGTCGCCAAGCGGGAAACCGAAGCTCATCGGGCGTTGCACGGACTCGCCCGGGCGCTCGTGGCGAACGCGGTCACCGGCGTCACGCAGGGATTCAAGCGGGATCTCGACATCGTGGGCGTTGGCTACCGCGCCGAGGTGAAGGGCAAGAACGTTGTTCTGGGGCTCGGCTATTCGCATCCGATCGAGTTCCCGATCCCGGACGGCATCCAGATCTCTGTCGAGAGGAACACGCACATCACCGTGACGGGCGCCGACAAGAATCGGGTCGGGCAGGTGGCGGCGAACCTTCGCGCCCTGCGCCCGCCGGACCCGTACAAGCAGAAGGGGATTCGCATCACGGGCGAGCGGCTGAAGAAGAAGGCCGGAAAAGCCGGAGCGAAGTCGGCCGCGTAAGCCAGTCGGAAAAGGAGAGCGAGAATGGCAGCACCGGTTCGGAGACTATCGCGCGAGGCGCACCGCCGGCGGATCCACGTGCGGATGCGCAGGAAAATCGCCGGGACGCCCGAGCGTCCGCGTCTCTGCGTGCACCGATCGAGCAAGCATATTCGCGCCCAGGTGATCGATGACCAGACAAACCGCACGATTGTTTCCGCCAGTTCGCTCGACAAGGAAGTTCGCGCGGCGCTCAAGGGCGGCGGCAATGTGGCGGCATCGAAAGTGGTGGGCAAGGTGATCGCAGATCGCGCTCGGGCGCAGGGAATAGAGAAAGTCGTGTTCGACCGCGGCGGCTATCAGTATCACGGCCGCGTGCAAGCGCTTGCCGAAGCGGCCCGTGAGGCGGGCCTGAATTTCTGAACACTATGCCCAAACAAGAGCTCAAAGACACGCTCTCGATGCGCCGGTTGATGGAAACCAACCAAGCCAACCTGAAGGACCAGGTCGTATCGATCAACCGCGTCACGAAAGTCGTGAAGGGCGGCAAGAATCTCAGCTTCTCGGCGCTCGTGGTGGTGGGCGATCAGGGAGGTCATGCCGGATTCGGAATGGGCAAGGCGCGCGAAGTTCCCATGGCCATCCGCAAGGCCATCGAGCAAGCCAAGAAAAACATGGTGAAGATGAACCTGAAGGGCTCAACGATCCCGCATCAGGTGATTGGAACCTATGGGTCCGGGCAGGTGCTGTTGAAGCCCGCGCCGGAAGGGACCGGCGTCATTGCCGGCGGGCCGGTGCGGGCCGTCATGGAGGTCGCCGGCATTCAGAACGTGCTGACGAAGTCCCTAGGCACTTCGAACCCGCACAACGTAATCAAGGCGACCTTTGACGCGTTGATGCATTTGAAGGATGCGGCGAAGGTCGCAGAATCCCGCGGCAAAGGGGCGGAGGAAACCGCGGCATCGTAGCCGAGGTTTCCACAGATCATGGCCACGACCAAGAAGAATTCAGGGACGGTACGAATCAGGTGGGTGCGCAGCTTTATCGGCTGCCCGCGCGACATGCGGCAAACGATTCGCGGCCTGGGGTTCCGCCGGATGCAGCAGGTGGTCGAGCGCGAGGACACTCCGGCAATTCGCGGCATGATTGCGAAGGTCCACCATCTGGTGGAGATTGAGGGCTAGCGATGGCAGAAAAACCGACACTCTCGAACTTGGCACCGCCGCGCGGCTCGCGTCATCGCAAGGTACGCGTGGGGCGGGGCATGGGTTCGAAGCTCGGCAAGACCTCGGGCGCCGGCAACAAGGGGCAGCAGTCCCGTCGCGGGTATTCGCGTCGAGCGGGCTTTGAAGGGGGCCAGATGCCGTTGCATCGCCGCCTGCCGAAGCGGGGATTTTCGAGCCCGTTCCCGAGAACCTTCGCGGTCGTGAACGTCGAGAGCCTGAATGCCTTCCCGGCGGGGGAAACGGTCACTCCCGAACTGTTGAGCGGGCGCGGGATTGTGCGCGCGCGTCGCGAGCAAGTGAAGATACTGGGTAACGGCGAACTGAAGGTGGCCTTGACGGTGCGCGCTCACGCGTTCAGTAAATCGGCCGAGGAAAAGATTACCGGCGCCGGAGGAAAGGTCGAAGTTCTCGAATGAAGAAGCTCGTCGAGGCATTTCGCAATATCTTCAGCACCCCGGACCTGCGCAATCGTGTGCTGTTTGCACTGGCCCTGCTGGCGGTGTATCGGCTGGGCGCGTTCATTCCCACGCCGGGCATCAACACCGACCTGCTGCAGCGGCTTTTTGAGCAGAGCCGGGGTTCGGTGCTCGGCATCATCGACCTGTTCAGCGGCGGCAACTTCCGCCGGCTGACGATCTTTGCGCTCGGCATCATGCCCTACATCACGGCGTCGATTATTTTGCAATTGCTCGTGGTCGTGTGGCCCTACCTCGAGCGTTTGCAGAAGGAAGGCGAACTCGGCCGGCGAAAGATAACCCAATACACGCGATATCTGACGATTGTTCTGAGCGCGTTTCAGTCCTTCACCATCGCTCTGACGCTGACGCGCCAGAGTTTGTCCGGGCAGGCGCTGGTCTACAACCCCGGGCCGCGATTCATTCTGATGACCATGCTGACACTCACCACGGGCTCTGCTTTCATCATGTGGCTCGGCGAGCAGATCAGCGACCGCGGCATCGGCAACGGGATGTCGCTCATTATTTTTACCGGCATCGTGGTCGGATTGCCGCGCGCGGTCGGCGACCTCTGGGCCAAGGCTCAGACCCAGCAGTGGGGCTCATTCACTCCGATCGCCTTGCTGGGGCTGATCGCGCTGATGGTGGCGGTGATCGCCTTCATCGTGTTCGTCGAAGGCGGGCAACGGCGCATCCCCGTCCAGTATGCCAAGCGCGTGATGGGGCGCCGCGTGATGGGCGGACAAATGACCTATCTGCCGCTGCGCGTGAATTCCGGTGGCGTGATTCCGCCGATCTTCGCGAGTTCGCTGCTTACCTTCCCGCAGACGCTGGCGCTGATTTTCCAGAACAAATCGAGCTTCTTCGACAAGTTTGCCAGGTCGATCAGTTGGGGCGAGCCTCTCTACACGGTGATCTACGTTACGCTGATCATCTTTTTCGCGTTTTTCTACGTAGGGATCATCTTCAACCCCACCGAACTCGCCGACAACATGAGGAAATACGGAGGATTCATTCCCGGGATTCGTCCGGGGCGGAACACATCTGAGCATATCAACCGCATTCTGTCGCGCCTGACGCTTGTCGGGGGTGTGTATTTGGCCATTGTTTGCCTGCTGCCGGAGTGGATGATCTCCGGTATTCATTTGCAACACCTGCCGATTTGGCTCGGAGGCAATTGGTTCGATCAGCACATGTGGCGCTTCGTGCTCGACGGCCTGGGTGTGCAATTTTATTTTGGCGGGACGTCGCTGCTGATTGTGGTCGGCGTGGCGATGGACACGGTGCAGCAGCTCGAAGCGCAACTGGTGATGCGAAACTACGAAGGATTCGTGCGAAAAGGTCGAGTGCGGGGTCGTCGGGGTTAGAGGCGCAGTTGCGGCGGTGAGATGGATCATAGTCACGCGTTAATCTTGTTGGGTCCGCCTGGAGCGGGAAAGGGTACCCAGGCGAATCTCTTCGCCAAGCGCAGCGGCATGCGCCATCTTTCGACGGGTGATATGTTTCGCGAAGCGATCCGCAGCGGGACTCCGACCGGTCAGCTGGTCGAACCAATCCTAGGGCGGGGCGAGCTGGTGCCGGACGCGATCGTGCTGAAAGTGGTCGAGGAGAGGTTGGCGAAGGCGGATTGCGCCGGAGGGTTTGTCTTCGACGGTTTTCCGCGGACGCTGCCGCAGGCTGTGGAGCTCGACCGGATCGTGAAGCAATTGGGATTCGGCAAGCCGATCATCGTGGATATCGAGGTCGATCCAGAGATCCTGGTGAGGCGACTCTCGGGACGTTGGACATGCAGCGTTGGCGGAGAGATTTACAATGTTTATGATGCCCCGCCAAAGGCTCCCGGGATCTGCGATAGCGACGGCGGAAAGCTGGTCCAGCGCCCCGATGACCGGGTGGATGTCGTGAGACGGCGTCTGGCGGAATATGAGCGGCAGACGAAACCGCTTGCCGAATACTACCAGCGGCAGGGCAACCTCGAGACCGTGGACGGATCGGCGAGCATGGAGGAAGTGAGCCGCGCTCTCGAGGCGATCGTGGAGCGTGCGAAACGTCGCGATGGTCATCTGTAAATCGTCGGCGGAAATCGAGAAGATGCACCAGGCGGGATTGATCGTGTGGGGAGCGCTTGAAGAGATGCGCGCGATCGTCAGGCCGGGGATCTCGACGAAAGAACTCGACGAATTCGCCGAGGAGTACGCAGAGGAGCGTCATGCGCGCCCTGCATTCAAGGGTTACCGCGGGTACCCCGGCTCGGTGTGCACCTCGATCAACCAGGAGGTCGTCCACGGTATCCCGTCGCCTTCGCGCCGGCTGCGCGAAGGGGACATCCTGTCGATGGATTTTGGCGTCGAGCTGGCGGGGTATTTTGCCGACGCCGCGCTGACCGTGCCGGTTGGAAAGATCGCGCGGGCGCGAGAAAAGTTGCTGAGCGTGACGCGCGAATCGCTGGAGCGCGGGATCGAGAGGGTCCGGGCCGGCAATCGGCTCGGGGACGTCTCGGCGGCGGTGCAGGAGTGGGTCGAAAAGAACGGGTTCTCGGTGGTGCGCGAGTTCGTTGGCCATGGGATCGGAACCAAGATGCACGAAGACCCGCAGATTCCGAACTACGGTACCGCCGGGCATGGAGCACGGTTACAAGAGGGCATGGTGCTTGCGATCGAGCCGATGGTGAACGCGGGCGGTCCGAGCGTGAGGGTGCTCGATGATGACTGGACCGCGGTGACCGAGGACGGAAG
>DATMRE010000037.1:0-7283 GCA_035566475.1 Verrucomicrobiia bacterium
TTCTCTCCGCCGGGAATGCTTGCGATTCGTCGGGGCTCCGAGACACGCCCGGCGGTTCGAATGATTTCCTGTTCGATAGGCTGAACACCCTCTTGCGCTCTTTCCCGGGGGGAAATACCTTGGACGGTCGTGTCAGTTTCGAGCCGTCTCGAGCGGACATTCGCTGACACCCGCAGGGCGGCCGAGGGATCTCGTGTGAGCCGATTCACTCTAATCTCCCGCGCGGATCGAACGGAGTCGTGTTCCGCGATGGAGGCGTTCGCCCGACATCCGGGTCTTCCGGAGACAGCGGGGCTTCGCCGAAACGCTCGAGTCGCGGATGATGGGGCCGGGGTCTTCACCGAGATCGAATCCATCCAAGAAGCGGCAAGGTGAGAATGCCGAATCCACTGGTTGCGGTCTCCGACTCAGTTTTTCCGAACCTGGACCCGACCCGAGGCGTACTCTCGAAGCTCGGCGCCGAATTGCGCCTGGCAGGTGGGTCAACTCCCCAAGCCATCCTCGAGGTGGCGCGGCACGCCGATGCGCTTCTTGTGACCTACGCCAAGGTGACGGCGGACATCATCGGGGAGATGGAGCGATGCCGGATCATCTCTCGGTTCGGAATCGGCGTGGATAACGTGGATCTCAGGGCGGCGACCAAGGCGGGGATCGTGGTCACTAGGGTGCCCGACTATTGCATCGATGAAGTTTCTGACCACACGATGGCTCTGTTGCTGGCGCTCGTCCGCAAGATCCCGTTCGCGAATTCACGGACGCAAGAGGGACGCTGGGAGATGCCAGCCGTCGTTCCCATTCATCGCCTGCGCGGAACGGTCCTCGGCCTAATCGGCTTCGGCAGGATCCCCCAGCTGGTCGCGCCCAAGGCCCAAGCCTTCGGTCTCCGGGTTGTGAGCTATGATCCCTACATCCAGGAAGAAGTTCTCAAGCGCGCGGGTGTCGAGCGGATGGAATTCGGCGAATTGGTGAAGGTATCTGACTACATCTCGATTCACACGCCCCTGATGCCGGAAACCCAACACCTGTTCAGCGCCGAAGTGTTCGGGCGGATGAAGCCGACAGCCTATCTGGTGAATACGGCGCGCGGGCCGATTATCGACGAGGACGCTCTCGCGCGCGCACTCGATCGGGGACAGCTGGCCGGGGCGGCTCTCGATGTACTCGAAAAAGAACCGCCGTCGGCCTCGCCGCTGCTGGGGCGCGACAACGTGATCTTGACGCCCCATACAGGTTTCTACTCGGAGGAGTCCCTGGTGGATTTGCAGATGAAGGCCAGCGAGGAAGTCGTCCGCGTCCTGACCGGGCAGCCGCCGCGCAATCCGGTCAATCCCGAAGCCCTCGCAGCCGCGCGCGGCAATTAAAACCCTATCGTGGAGGAACTACATCATGCCGAATGAACCGTGGAAGACAGAGAAGTGGTTTGTCAGCCCCTGGAATTTCAACGATGCGGTCCGGCCCCAGCTCCATTTTGCCGATCGGATCAAAGTGCACGACATCACTCTGCGGGACGGAGAGCAGCAGACCGGCATCATCTTCACCAAGGACGACAAGATCAGGATCGCTGAGGGGCTGGCGGAGGCTGGTGTTCACCGGATCGAAGCCGGGATGCCGGTCGTGTCGCCGAGTGACGAAGCGGCCATCAAGGAAATCGTGAGACGAAATCTCGGGCCGCAGATCTTCGCGTTTTCCAGGTGCATGGTGGATGACGTGAAACGAGCGGTCGATTGCGGCGTGTCCGGGATCGTCATGGAGGTCCCGTCGAGCGAGCACATCATCAAATACGCGTATAGGTGGCCGCTCGAGAAGGCCATCGAACTGTCGATCGAGGCGACGGCCTACGCTCACGAGCAGGGCCTCGAGGTGGTCTTCTTCCCGATCGATTTCACGCGCGCGGAAATGAATTGGGTTCTCGATCTGATCACCCGAGTCGCCAAAGAGGGGCATATGGACGCCCTCGCGCTCGTCGACACCTTCGGCGTGTTGTCCCCGCATGCCATCCAGTACCTCGTGCGGCAGGTGAAGGCGCGCATCAGCAAGAGACTCGAAGCCCACTTCCACATGGATTTCGGGATGGGCGTAGCCAACACGATCATGGCGCTCGCCGAAGGCGTCGAGGTGATCCACACGACCGTCCTCGGCGTCGGCGAACGCGCTGGCAATACGCCGATGGAAGAGACCGTGATGGCGCTTCTGACCCTCTACGGGATCGATGTCGGCTTGAAGTACGAGAAGCTCTACGATCTTGCGCATCTCGTACAGGAACTTTCCGGCCATGCGGTTCCTAGCAACAAGCCCGTCGTGGGCGACGCTCTGTTTCAAATCGAATCCGGCATCATCGCCAGCTGGTTCCAGAACTGCGGCGACGAATATACGACCGAACTGTTCCCCTACCGTCCCGAGGTCGTCGGTCAGTCTTCGCCGAGGGTTGTGCTCGGAAAGGGCAGCGGTATTGACTCCGTGAAGACCGCTTTGAAGAATCTGGGCGTCGAGGCAACCGAACAAGAGGCCATGACGGTCGTGGCAGCCGTCAAGCAGTTCTCACTCAGCCATAAGCGGCTGCTGACAGAGGCGGAATTTCAGGACGTTGTCCGCCAGGCGCTGCCGACGAAGGTCCCCAAGGGCGTTCGGACAGCGGTCTGACGAGCGAACAATCCCTAATGAAAGCGATGCTTTTAAGAGCCCCTCGTGACCTGGGGACCGGCGAGGTCGAACGGCCGATCCGGGGTCACGATCAGGTCCTGGTGCGGGTGACCAATAGCGGCATCTGCGGCACGGATCTGAAAATCTACGAAGGCGCGATTCCGGTCCCCTACCCGCTGATCATGGGTCACGAGATGAGCGGGGAGGTGGTCGAGCCAGGCGATGGACAACTACGTCTCGGCGAGCGGGTCATCATCGACCCGGGCCTTTACTGCGGCATGTGCTTCAACTGTCGAGCCGGCCAGACCAATCTCTGCCCAAATGGAGTTCTTCTCGGGCGGGATGCCGACGGCGGGTTCGCCGAGTATGTTGCGGCCCCGCGAAGTCATGTCTTCGCTCTTCCGGATGCGATCGATAGTCGCAGGGCTCCTCTGTTGCAGGTCGTTACGGTCTGCTTGCACGGCCAGCGGCTCGTCAACATCCTTCCGGGCCAATCCGTCGTCGTCGTGGGCCTCGGAGTCGGGGGCCAGCTGCACGTCCAATTGGCCAAAGCGCGCGGCGCTTACCCGGTCATTGGCATCACCCGCAGTAAGTGGAAGCGGCGTTTGGCAGAGGATCTCGGTGCTGACATCACGCTGCCGAGCGGGGCCGAGGGCGTGCGCGGCGTCCTGGAGGCCACAGGCGGTCAAGGCGCCGATGTGATCATCGAATCAACCGGCCAGGTCTCGGCCATCGCCGACTCGGTCTCGGCCGCGCGCCTAGGAGCAACCGTGCTCCTGTTCGGGATCACGACCGCAACCGAAGGTGCGTTGCCTTTCTATCAACTCTATTTCAAGGAGCTCACGATCGTGAACTCGCGGGCTGCCAAGAGCGAGGACTTTCCTCGGGCCATCGATCTGGTCGCCAGGCGAGTTGTGAAGCTAGAACCTCTCGTGACCCACGTTGTTCCGCTCGCCGAATTGGAACGAGCGATCCACATGCTCAAGTCGGACGAGGACCAGCGTCTCAAGATCATTCTCGAGAACTCCTAATATAACAGCTCGAGAAATCGCCACCGTCCGAAGTGTCAGACAGGCGCTCTTGAACGGTGGATCGCAGCACGTCGCTCGGAGCTTCTCCCCTCGCGTTACGTCCATGTTGTCTTCACCCTCCCTCATCAACTGGCAGCACTGGCGCAACAGAACACAGAGGACCGGACCTGGAAGACGTTGCCGCACGGCCTACTTTTCGTGCTGCGGCACCCACCACTCGGGAAGGATTTTCTGGATGCGTAGTTTTCGCACAATGCGTCCCCATTGTGGTTGAAATTCAGCGGCTACATTTTGAATCGCAATGCCCATGAACTGGATTGTCATTCTTTGCTCCGCGTGTGTGAGATCGTTGTATCCATGTGGCAGATAAGCCCGGCCCACAAAACCGCCGGCCGCTGCTCCTGCAAAATTCGAGAAAGCAATCGTGTTTCTCCCGGAATCGGTCTTATCGACGAAGGTAAACGCCAGCGCGTGCATGGTTCGCGTTTACCACAGGGTTCGTGATGTAGGACAGATTTCAGACTCCCCTGGAAGACCTCGATTTCTCAAATCCGGGAGATGTTGTTCTCGACCCATTCTGTGGTTCAGGTTTAACGCTCCCTGGCCGCACGAAAGCCGAATCGCCGCTTCCTCGGCATCCGAACTGTCCAGGCAGTATTTTGACCCTTGCGGCGGGGGGGTTCGCTCGGTGAATCGCTCGATCAGGGTTTCACCCTCAGATACCAGTCGAGGATCTGCTCGCCGTTCCAGTGCAGCACGTCGCGGAATTTCCCGATGTAATCGTACACGGCTTCGAGATACTTGATTCGAAACGGCTGGCCGCTGATGTAGGGGTGAATGGCGATCGACATGAACTTCGATCGCTTCGCGCTCTCTTCATATAGGCGGTCGAAGGCGTCGATGCATTTTTGCGTCCAATAGGCCGCTTCGTGGTGTTCGACGACCATCGTGGTGATGTCGTTCAATTCGATGGTGTAAGGAAGCGTGACGATTGGCCCGTGGGTGGTCGAGATCTCGGTCGGCTCTTCGTCGTAGACCCAGTCGCCGATGTACTTGATTCCCGCGGCCGCAAGATTGTCGGGCGTGTCGTATGTTTCCGTCAGACCCGGGCCGAGCCAGCCGACCGGGCGCTTGCCGGTGAATTCCGCGATGGTATCGAGCGAGCGCTTGATCATCGCCGGCTGGTCCTTCTCGCCGTGGATGGGACCCTGTTCGAAACTGTGGCCCATGAACTCCCACCCGGCGTCCTTCGAGGCTTGCGCGACGCGCGGATAGTCAAGACACACGCGCGCGTTGAGCGCAAGAGTCGGCCGGATCGTGAGCCGCTTGAATAGCTCAAAGAAGCGCCAGACCCCGACGCGCATTCCGTACTCGTGCCACGTCCAATGCGGCACATCGGGGAGCCCCTGATCACCGGTCGGGGCCGGAAGAAGTTGCCGCGGCATCCGGCGCGAGATATCCCAAACTTCGAGATTGACGATCGTCCACACGACCATGCGCGCGCCGTGCGGCAACTCGAGCTTCGGCCGGTCGGGAATCGCAGAGTACTTGGCGCGTTCGCGCGGTAATGTCATCCTCAGCACCTCTTTATCGAATCGGGGGTTCGCGGATCCGTCGATCCCGGCGGGCTTACGGTCGCTCCGATCGACTCACTCCGGCACACTCGATGGTCCCGGGCGGGGCGCCTGGAGCTGCTTCCGACCGCACAATCCCGCCTGAGCCGATCCCCTCTGTGCTCGGCCCCGCGACCGAGCACGACGTCTCGCTCACGAGACCGACAGGGACGAGCTAGATACCGTACGTTCGCGCGTATTGTCAACGATATTTATACAATCGTGAGCCGATTCGAGATAGAGTTTCCCGTTATTGACATGAACTACTTGTTCCCGATTTTGGTTCTGCTGGCTCTCGCACCTCCCTCACCGGCACAGACGTCCGACCCTGTGCTGATGAGCGAGATTCACAGGATTCGGGCGATCGACAACCATTCGCACCCTCCGCGCATTGTCGGGCCCGGGGAGCGTGACGATGAATTCGACGCTCTGCCCTGCGATCCGCTCGAACCGACGACTCCGAATACGATGACCCGGCCGGAGAATCCGGTGTATCTCGCGGCATGGAAATATCTGTGGGGTTACCAATATAGCGACCGCAGCGAAGCGCACGTTCGGTCGCTCATTCGCACCAAACAGCGAATCCGTCGCGAGCAGGGAGATCACTACGCAGTCTGGGTGCTCGGCCGTCTGGGAATTGAAACTGAACTGGCCAATCGCGTGGCCATGGGCCGCGGCCTGGTCGCGCCGGAATTCCGCTGGGTGCCGTTTGACGACGCACTGCTCTTTCCGCTCAACAACGAGAATCTCGCAGGCGAAACACCGGATCGAGGATTTTTCTTCGGGCGCGAGACCATGCTGCTCGAGCGCTATCGTCGAGAGCTCGGAGTCGAGAGGGAGCCCGAAACGCTTGCCGAATTCACGGCGCGCGTCGTGACGGCTGAGCTCGAGCGGCAAAAACAATTGGGAGCGGTGGCCATTAAGTTCGAAGCGGCCTATCTCCGCTCCCTCGACTTCGAACCTCAGGACGGGACCGATGCAGCGACGATTTATGCCAAGTATGTGCGGGGCGGCATTCCGGACAAGGCCGAGTACACCCGCCTGGAGGACTACCTGTTCCGCTACGTCGCAGCCGAGGCCGGCAGGCTGAACTTGCCCGTGCACATCCACACGGGTGCCGGTTGCGGAGGTTATTTTCAGCTGAGCGGTTCGAACCCTCTGCTGCTTGAGCCAGTGCTGAACGATCCGCGGCTGCGGAAGACAGTTTTTGTGCTCATTCACGGAGGGGCGGGACCCTTTACCCGCGCCATGTCGTATCTGTTGATGAAGCCGAACGTATACACGGATCTCTCCGAACAGACTTGGCTTGAGTCCCCGCGGCGCCTCTCCGAGGTCTTGCGAGACTGGCTCGAGTGGTATCCGGAGAAGGTGATGTTCGGAACCGACCTCTTCCCCGGCGGCGCGCCGGAGATCGATTGGGAGGAGATCGGCTGGCAGACAGCTGAGACGGCCCGCCAGGCCCTCGGGATCGCCCTCTCGGGCATGATCGCGGACGGCGAAATCAGCCGCGAGAGAGCGATCGAGATCGCTCGCATGGTGCTCAGAGAGAATGCGATCAAGCTCTATGGCTGGACCGACCGGCATTGATCCGCCTTCCCGGGAACAATTTCCACCATTCGTCGAGCGTCACGACCAAGACGGGGATGTCGTTTACCGGTTGTTTAGCGATCTTCCTGCCGCCACGCGAAGCCCCTCCGTACGGCCGCGTCTCGACGTTTCCCAGCTAGGGCGGACCGGCCGATGCGGTTGACATCCTTGCCGCTCCTCAGGTCAATCACTTGGTGGGCCACGCACCGACTGGCCGGACCTTCCGGGCGCTCTCTCAAATCACCGGGGCGAAGACTCGTGGTGGATGAAAAGACCGAGTCTTCGCCCGGTCCCCCAAAGGGCGCCGGAATAGGCTCGCCGTCGTCTCTTTTTTTGCCGCGGGCCGGATCCGCCCAGGTGATTAGAGAATTCTGCCCGTCATCTCAACACAGCATAAAATATGTACAATAAG
>DATMRE010000038.1:0-2403 GCA_035566475.1 Verrucomicrobiia bacterium
CCGGACGATGCCGGTGGCCAGATAGCAAGAATCAGACGGTTGGCGAAATTTCAACGGTCATTGATGGGATTCGTCCCCGAAAATTAGGTTCGCACTGGACTCTCCGCTGGAGCAAGCGGGATTCGAACCCTCGGTCCCCCCTCGAGCCGCGCGATCTCGATGACTGAGACTGCTCGTGGGTTTCGACGGCGGCACGGATATGGAGGCATGTCAAGCCGCTTCGTCGGCGCTCCATTCTGCGAGCTTGGTCCAGCCATAAGGGATCAAGCAATTCGCATCCTCTTCGCACTCTCGACGATGCGGTCCTCTCCGATGGTGATGTGTCGGCCGGACAGCGTCTGGACGGCGCCGATCCCCGGCGGCGCCTTGAGGCGGACATAGACCGGCTTCGGCGGTTTCAGTTTTTCGGCCATTTCTCGATAGTATTCGAAGATGCCCGGACTCGGGAAAGGTTTCTTGAACCAGTCGAGGAACTGCGCGGTGGAGTCGACCTGGTCGTCATGTTTGCCGTTGGGAAAGACGGTCATCTCGTGGAGGTATTCGGCGAGCCAGGGTGCGCTTTCCGGGAGGTGGACAAAGCCGTTCTCGATCATCGCGGTCTGCGCGTGCAGCCGCATGATTTTCTCGCATTCCGGTTGGTAGCGGGTGACACCATGACAGCCATCGGCGATCAGCTCCTGGATCAGCTGGGTGCCCGAGGCCTTGTCTTCGATCAACACCTCGGTCGCGTCATACAGGCTCTGCTGCTCACGCACCGCGCGTTTGAGCGCCGGATATTCGAGCCGCTGGCGCAGCAGGCCCAATAGATAAAGGTTCTTGCCCCGCACCCCCCAGGTCGTACAGACGCTGTAATCGCTGAGCTCGGTGGCCTTGTTGGCGGTGTCCCAGCTTTGCACGATGCGCTTGAAGCTCTCCGGCCGCTCCTGCTTCTCGTCGTAACGTTTGAACCATTCGGCTTTTACTAGTCCGCCGCCCAGGGAGCCGGGGATTGCTGATACTGGCCGGCAAAATTGTATTCGCCGATGGTGCGGCGAATGCGATCGAGGGTAGTGAGCGGCTCGCGCGCCGAGTGTAGGGCTTCGCCGTGCCGCCGACTGAAATGTCGTGATCCCCAAATCGTCTCGATCTCAAAATTTCCGCGGGCGATGTCTCCGACCCAGGATATATAATGCACGACTAGCGGGTCACTCAGCCCGAGCTCCGCCCTGTAGTGAGCGCGATCTGCTTCGCTCAGCTTGGTAAAACCCTCCGGGCCAAAAATAGCGACCAGCGGATCTCCCGGCAGGATACGCAACACCATGAACACTATTATGGACACGCCGATTATCGTAACCGCGCCGAAGGTCAGACGACGCATGATATAGCTATACATGGTGCATCGGACCGCAGGCCTTGGGGTGGGAGATCCGGCGATTGCTTGTAAAACAGCATGGTATAATGCTCGGACGCGGCCCGGCAAGCTTCACACCGACCAGGGCAGCAAAGAATCAGACGGTTGGCGAAATTTCAACGGTCATTGATGGGATTCGTCCCCGAAAATTAGGTTCGCACTGGACTCTCCGCTGGAGGAAAGGAGATTCGAACTCTCGGTCCCGCCGACCAGGTTCTTTCAGGAGCGGCCTCGGTTCAGCTCGATTTCTTCTGCTCGGCGAGCCATTCCATGGAGCCGGGGGCCCATGTGGGTTGGGCGCGCCCCGATGCAGCCTCCCGCTCGGCCTGCAGCTGTTCGGCCTGCCGTCGAGCGAGCTCATAGGCGCCCCAGCCCTTCATGTTGGGATTGAGCATTTCCAAGGCTCCGCTGCAGGCGTCGACCTCGTCGTCATGGGCGAGATCGGGGAAGCCTTCGAGGACGCGGAACAGGTCCTCGTTCCAAAGGCCGCGCAGCACCTTCACGTTGCCGCGCGGCACTGCGCGCTGAACGGCCCGAACCTGGTGAGCTTGTCGCCACTCTCCGCCGCTGGGGTTACGGTGAAGCTACTCATCGCGCGCACCAGGTGGAGTGCCTGGCTCTTGCCGGCCTGCCCCGGATCTACGCTTCCAGGTTCGTGAGCACGCGTGGGGTCTGGCAGAAGCCGAAGTAGCCGCGCCATCCGATAAGGTATGGCATGAGGTCCTCGATCAACTGTGGCAGGCTGATCCCCCGTGTCCGGCGGGTCAGGTCCCGGATCTGCGTCTTGAACTTGTCGAGGGCTTTTGACGCGATGCGCCGCTCGCTCCCGTCATTTGAGATGCTGAACCCCAGGAACTTGCGCTCCTCCGGTCGCGCCACCGCGCTTTTCGCCTCGTTGACCTTCAGCCGCAGCTTCTGGGTCAGAAACCGGCTCATCGAGGCCATCACCCGTTCACCGGCGCGGCGACTGCGAACATAGATATTGCAGTCGTCCGCGTAGCGGCAAAAGCGGT
>DATMRE010000039.1:0-2734 GCA_035566475.1 Verrucomicrobiia bacterium
TCATGAGAAGTAGAAGTGACGCTCATTAATTTATGACGAGCCACCAGCCCAATTTCATTACCGCCATAGATGTCGGCAGCGCCAAGACGGCGGTTCTGGTGGCCGAGCGGAGCGAGCACGGATTGCGTTATCGGGGGCACGGCATCAGCGAGTCGCGAGGCCTGCGCAAGGGCGTGATCACCGAACTCGACAAGGCCGTGGGCAGCATTCAAAAAGCGGTGGAGCATGCCGAAGACGTTGCCGGCATTCCGATCGAGCATGCCCTGATCGGGATTGCGGGCGCACATATTCGTGGGATGAACAGCCACGGCGGAATTCCTTTCGGCCCCAGGGCGCGGGAGATTGGGCGCGAGGAAATTCGCCAGGCGGTGGACAAAGCGCGCACCGTGCCTTTGCCGGGGGATCGCGAAATTCTGCATTTGCTGCCACAGGAGTTCATTCTCGACGATCAGCCCGGGGTGCAGGATCCCACGGGCATGATGGCGACGCGCCTCGAAGTGCGGGTACACATTGTGACCGCTTCTTCGAGCGCCACGCAGAACTTGGTGACTGCGGTGAACCGGGCGGGCGTGCACGTGGACGACACCATCTTTGAGCCGCTGGCTTGCGCGGACTCCGTGTTGCGGTCCGACGAGCGTGAACTGGGCGTCTGCCTCGTCGATCTGGGGGCTGGTTCGTGCGATCTGATCGTTTTTCAGCAGGGTGCGGTCGCGCACACGGCCGTGATTCCGATCGGCGGCGACCACTTTACCAGCGATCTCTCGGTCGGCATGTGTACGGGGCTGGCGGATGCGGAGACGCTTAAGAAAAACTTTGGCAACGCGGTGCCGACGCTGATTCCCGAGGGCAATGAAGTCGAGGTGCCGTCGGTAGGAGACCGGCCATCGCGCATGATGCCGCAGCGCATGGCGGGCGAAATTCTTGGGCCGCGTGCCAGCGAGCTTTTCGAGTTGCTGCGCGACAACCTGCGCCACGCCGGCGTTCTGGAGCACTGCATCGCTGGATTCGTGCTGAGCGGAGGGGCTTCGCGCCTTCCCGGCATTCTTGACGTGGCGGAATCCATCCTGCGGAAAGCCGCGCGTCTGGCTTGGCCAATGCCGATGGCGAAGATGCCATCGTTTCTGGCTGAGCCGGAGTTTGCCACGGTGTTGGGCATGGCGTATTACGGGCATCGGGCGCGGCTCGCGCGCGGGTTGCAGGAGCCGGGATTTGGGTCGCGTATGAAGGCGCTGTTCGCGGGGAAGGGCGCCTAGGACTGTGGTGGCCGGGCGCGGACGCCCGGCGCTCCAGCAACAACTGACAACTGACTTTACGAGGTGAATTATGGAAGACAACGGACTCCGCATCTGCTTTAACGAAGAAGCTCGCAACGATGCTCGTATCAAGGTCATCGGTGTCGGCGGCGGTGGTAACAACGCCGTCAATCGCATGATTGATTCGGGAATGGAACACATCGAATTCATCGTGGCCAACACCGACTTGCAGGCTTTGCGGATGTCGCGCGCCGCGACCAAGATTCAACTCGGGGTGAAGCTGACGAACGGGCTCGGCGCGGGCGCCAATCCCGAGATCGGCCGTAAAGCCGCTCTGGAAGATTCCGACAAAATCATCGAAGCCCTGGAAGGCGCGGACATGGTTTTCGTCACCGCCGGGCTCGGCGGCGGCACCGGCACAGGCGCGACGCCGATCATCGCCTCGCTTGCCAGCGAAATGGGCGCGCTCACCGTCGCTGTCGTTACCAAGCCGTTTGCCTTTGAAGGCAAACGCCGCATGCAGCAGGCGGAACGCGGCATCTCTGAACTCATGGAGTCGGTCGATACCACGATTGTGATCCCCAACGAAAAATTGCTCGCGGTCGCCGAGAACGCGGGATTCTTCGAGTCCTTCCGGATCGCCGACGATATTCTTCGTCAGGGGGTGCAGGGCATCTCCGACATCATCACGATCCCGGGCATCATCAACCGTGACTTTGCCGACGTGAAGGCAATTATGGCGGGCATGGGCTACGCGGTGATGGGCACGGCAACCGCTGCCGGTGAGCACCGCACAGTCGAAGCCGCGCAGCGCGCCATCGCGTCGCCGCTGCTCGAGGCGGGCGCGATCGACGGAGCCCGCGGAATTCTCATCAACATCACGGGATCGAATTCGCTGAAGCTCGCCGAAGTGCAGCAGGCTTGCACGATTATTCAGGGCGCCGCTCACGAAGATGCCAACATTATCTTCGGCGCGGTTCTGGACGAGAAGATGAAAGACGCGGTCAAGATCACTGTGATCGCGACAGGATTTAAAGAAGAAGATATGCATCGTTCGCGGCACCGAGAGAACGATGATCCGGTCATTCTGTCGCGTGCGCTTTCGCGCGACGTATCGAGAGAGGCTTCGCGCCAGCGCAATCACTTCGACGAGCCCGAACCGGTGGCCGAGTCCGAGCCAGTCTTCGTGCCGGAAGCGGCCTTCGAGTCAGATCCCGCGCCCGTGGCGTTTCGAGAACCGGGTAATGCGTCGCATGCCGAGGTGATTTCGCTCGATGCCATGCGGTCTGCCCCTCCCAGCTATCAGGCGGAGGATCTTGATGTTCCGGCGTTTCTGCGGAAGCGTAATGACGTGATGTAGTGCGTGAGGCCGCACAACATGCCGCGAATGTGATTGTGGGCTGCCGTGAAGTTGCGAACTCCTTCTTGCCCGATCGCGTATTGTGGGATAACGGTCTCATCGAGTCGCAATCGGAATACTA
>DATMRE010000040.1:0-2662 GCA_035566475.1 Verrucomicrobiia bacterium
AACGACAGCCAGCACTAGAAGCAGCGCTCGATTGTCTTCCTCATCGTCGCCTTTGAACGCCGAAAAGACGTTTCCGATTGCCTCCGGAACGAAGCGGACAGCGCTCACTATATTTGAAATCTGTGCATACGTATTCCAAGCAGCGATTCCACCGTTGATCAGATTCTTTTGACGCCAAAATTGCGCCCAGGAGCTGGCTGTGATCCCGAGCCCACTGCCAAGTCTCAATTTGTTCAGCAAATAGGGGGGAATGGACTCCGGACTCAGAACATGGGCCAACGAGACCATTCGCGAGCGACTTGAGGCCGTTGAGGCGGTTGAGAAAGACTTAGCGGGCCCGCTCGAGGAGATTGAAATATACCTGCGGTCCGAAGGGGTCGACCGGACATCTGCCAAGAAAACGTCCGCCGTCTAAACCCGCGGCAGCCCAAGATCGCATCTACACTGCCGATGGGCTCGGTCGGGTTTTAAAACATCGACGGGGCGGCCTTCCAATTGTTAATCGATGAGGGTTTTGAGTTTTCTCATAATTGCTTCGCATACAGCCGCCCTCTGGCTGATAGTCTGTATTGCGCAAAAGAAAAACCTGACTAGTGAAAAATCCGGCCACATCAATATCGGCGACGGGCTGGGATTGCCTCACCGGCGGAAGCGAGATGGGAGCCCTCATACGGTCAATGGACTGGTCGAAAACGCCTATCGGTGACGTCGAGACCTGGTCGCCGGCCCTCCGGATGATAGTGAGGCTTGTTCTCGCCAACCGGTTTCCTCTTATGCTCTGGTGGGGCCCCCGCTACTGCCAGATCTATAACGATCCGTATCGGCCAGTGCTCAAGGACAAGCATCCCGCGTCCATGGGCCAGCCGGCGAGCGAATGTTTCCCCGAGATCTGGGACGTCATCGGGCCGCTCATCGATACGCCTTTCAGTGGCGGCTCCGCCACCTGGATGGACGACCTCCAGCTCGAGTACATCCGCTACGACCGGCTTGAGGAGGCCCACTTCACCGTCGCGTACAGTCCGGTCCCCGATGAAAGCATGCCAAGCGGGATCGGCGGCGTGCTCGCAACGATGTACGAGATCACCGAGCAGGTCGTCGGGGAGCGCCGGAGGTCAGCGCTACGTGACCTCGGCTCCCGGTCTGCGGAAGCGAAAACCGCCGAAGAAGCTTGCTCCATCGCGGCCAGGACACTCGCCCAGTATCCGGAAGACGTACCGTTTGCGTTGCTCTATCTGCATGATCCTCATCGAAAGCAGGCACGCCTTGCCGGCGCTGCCGGGATAGAGATGAGAAAGACCGAGAGTCGCCGCGAAATCGATCTTCGCGAGGAGCCCTCGCGCGAGGCGCCATGGCCTCTCGCCGAGACAGTTCGTACTGAAGCCATGCAGATCGTCGAAGACCTGCAAGGGAAGTTGTCGAGCGTGCCGCCCGGACCTTGGTCGAATCCGCCACAATCGGCGGTCGTGTTGCCGATTCGCTCTAACATCGCGCACCAGCTCGCCGGATTCCTGGTGCTCGGCCTTAGTTCACGCCTCCACTTCGACGAACGTTATCTGGACTTCTGCGAATTGGTCACGAGTCAGGTCACCACGGCCATCGCGACCGCCAGCGAATTGGTGGCCGAGCTGACGGCGATGAACCGTCTCCATCAACTGAGCACACGGTTGTTGCGTGAGGCTGAACTCCTGCCGCTGTTGGAGGAGGTCCTCAATGCCACCATCGCGCTGCAAAGCGCGGATTTCGGAAATCTTCAGCTCTACAATGAAAGAACTCAGGCGTTGGAGATCGTAGCGCAACGCGGCTTCGGGCAGGATTTTCTCAACCATTTCAGCGCCGTGAACGAAAGCGGCGCTGCCTGTGGTCGTGCTCTGAAGCGCGCCGAGCGGGTTATTATCGAAGATGTTCTGACCGATCCGGACTTTGCGCCACACCGTGCGATTGCCGCCTCCGCCGGCTTTCGCGCGGTACAATCCACGCCTCTGTTCAGTCGCAGTGGCGAACCGCTCGGCATCGTTTCCACGCACTTTCGTCAACCGCATCGGCCGTCCGAGCGCGAACTGCGCTTGACCGATCTCTACGCCCGGCAGGCGGCAGAACTGATCGAGCGCAAACGCGCGGAGGACGTGCTGCGCTCCAGCGAGGAACGCTTCCGGCGTTACTTCGAACTGGGGTTGATCGGCATGGCGATGAGTTCACCGACCAAAGGAATTCTTGAAGTCAACGACGAGTTGTGCCGCATCCTGGGCTATCAGCGGAGCGAGTTACTGCAAAAGAACTGGGCGGAGATCACGCATCCGGATGATCTCGCCGCCGATGTTGCCCAGTTCAACCGAGTCATGGCGGGCGAGATCGAAGGCTATTCAATCGACAAACGGTGGCTTCGCAAGGACGGGCTCGCTATTGATTCGATCATGGCGGCGAAATGCTTGCGGCGCGCGGACGGCTCAGTGGAATACTTCGTGTGGCTGGTGCTCGATACCACGGAGCGCAAACGCGCCGAGGAAAAACTCGGCGAGAGCGAACGTCGTTTCCGTTTGCTCGCCGAATCGATCCCTCACCACGTCTGGAGCTTTCGCCCGGACGGTTCAGTTGGGTATTGGAATCAGCGGCTGAGGGATTACACGGGCAGCACAGAGGCAGAACTCCGGTCGGGCGGTTGGGC
>DATMRE010000041.1:0-20468 GCA_035566475.1 Verrucomicrobiia bacterium
GCTTTTCGCTCGCGGCGACCGGATGTGCCCAGAAACATGTTCACGCCGCTGCTCCCGTCTCCGTGGCACCGACGCCGTCGCTCTCGGAGACGGGACGGCCCATGAATATTGCACCCGATACGAATGCCACGCCTCCGGTCGAACGAGAAGCAGCGCCACCCACGCTGCCGGCCGCCGCCGCGACCCCGCCTCCGGTAGCGATTCAGTCGAAGAACCCCGCACCGCCGAAACCGGCTGCCGAACAACCGCCCGCGGAAGTGGCGGCGGTAGACCCCCCCTCCCATCCGCCTGCTCCACAGATTTCCGCGCGGCTTTCGCCGGGTGACCAAGCAACCTACGAGCGCAAGAGGAGTGAAGACGTGGTGACTGCGGAGAAGAACCTCCAAGAGGCCACTGGCAAAGCGTTGAGCGCCGCGCAACAGGACCTTGCCGAGAAAATCCGCAGCTTTCTCGCGCAATCGCGGGACGCAAGCAAGGCCGGTGACTGGGAACGCGCGCAAAACCTCTCCCAGAAGGCCCGCTTACTTTCAGTCGAGCTGATTAATTCCCTTTGAGGGAATCTGTCGACAGTCCGCGCTTCTCGCCTCGCGGCCGAATCCGAGCAGGATGAATCGAACATCTCGCCCGGAACGCCACAAGCTTCCGATTGCTGCTAACATCGACCCGTGAACACGTTCGATGTGGCCATCATCGGCGGCGGGTTGATCGGCGCCTCGATTGCGTTCGAGTTGGCCGCCGTGGGGCTCCGCGTCGTCCTCCTCGATTGCCAGCAGCCAGGTCGTGAAGCTTCCTGGGCCGCCGCGGGGATGCTCTCGCCGGCGCCGGATTCGCCGGCCGACGTTCCGCTGGTGCCCCTCGCACAGCAGAGCCTCGGACTTTATCCCGCCTTCATCGCTGCCGTTGAGGAGGCTTCGGGCCAATCGACTGGTTATGCGCGCGAGGGGACACTCGAGATTTTCTCGGCCCCGGATGGTGAGGCTGAGCGCGACCAAATGGCAGCCGAGCATAAGCGACTCGGATTGGCCGCCGAGCCCTTGTCCGTCGATGCCACGCGCAAACTTGGGCTATCGCTTGGTCCTACGGCGCGGGCCGCTCTCTGGCTCCCTCGAGAGGGTACCGTTGAGCCACGCCGTCTGATGGATGCGGTGCTCGCTGCCGCCAGCCATCGCGGTGTCATGATCTATCCGGACTCTCGGGTCACTTCGCTCCTGCACGATCGCGACCGCTCGACCGGCGTCGTCTGTCGCGGCGAGAAGATTGCGGCGAGGCATGTCGTTCTCGCGGCCGGATGCTTTTCCGCTCGGATCGGTCACGAGCGAGCCCCCGGGAATGCCCCGGAGATTGCCGGTGAGAACGATTTCGTCGCGCGCTATGCGCCCACCCGTCCGGTCCGCGGACAGATGCTCGAGCTGCGGCCAGCCGGCCAGACCCCACGACAGGTGATCCGTTCTCGGCGTGGCTATCTTGTCCCGCGTCGAGATGGGCGGATGGTTGCCGGGAGCACGCTGGAAGAGGCGGGTTTCAACAAGCAGGTCACCCCCGCGGGAACTCGGCAGATTCTCGATGCCGCGCTTGAACTCCTGCCCGAGCTGGGCGGTGCGCAAATCCTCGACAGCTGGGCTGGCTTGCGGCCTGGCACGCCTGACCATCTTCCAATCCTCGGTCCCACGGACATGGAAGGACTGCTTGTAGCCACGGGCCATTACCGCAACGGGATCCTTCTCGCTCCTGTAACCGCGAAGCTCATCCGAGAATGGATTACCGACGGGCAGGCGAGTCTGGAGGTCCGAGCATTTTCTCCGCTACGATTCGGCAATCGGCGCATGAATGCACGCAGCGCGTTGTAGCGGAGCCGTGCCGAGCTTGGCAGGGAGGGAATGCTCACCTCGGGCCAATCAGATCATTCCCGAGAACTCGGGCCGGAGACGCACGAAGCGCCGTGCGAGCGGCGAAGAAAGCGGTCGCCGGCGGGCATTCGAGCTCGCTCGGCCGCAGAGGTCGGGTGTAAATTTGTAGAGCGTCAAGATCAAACTCCCTGCTACGTATCGGGCGGCCGCCACGCGAGAGTATGGGCGGCTGCCCGGGAGAGGCAAACATGCCGAAAATCGTGCGCACGATATGCTTCGTGGCCCTAGGACTGATTGCCATCGCGCAAACTCCCAGGACGGATTCCGAAACAGTCGCGAATGCGGGCCAGACGGACGTGAGCCGCGCAGACAATTCCCAAACAACATGGAATCGCCTGATTGATCAGTATTTCGACCAGGTCTATTTCAAGTTCGGCCCGACCCTGGGCACCAGTGCCGGTCTGCACCAGTATGACCCGCTACTCGAAGATTATTCACGCGCTGGTGTCGAGGCTGAGATCGGCGCGCTGCGCCGCTTCGAGAGGATTTTCACCGCGGTCGATCCGAAGGGTCTCGGGCAGATCGAGGCCACCGACCGCGAGATCGTTCTATCGAACATTCGTAGCACGCTGCTCACGCTCGAAACCCTTCGCCCCTGGGAACGGAACGCGGACACCTACTCTAGCGGCATCACCTACAGCGTCTTCAATATCATGAGTCGCAAATTTGCCTCTTCCGAGGCGCGCCTCCGCTCGGTCGTCGCGCGCGAAAAGCAGATGCCGGCCGTCTTCACGGCTGCCCGTGAGAATCTCAAAAACCCGCCGCGCGTCTACACAGAGGTTGCAGTCGAACAGATTCCCGGCGAGATCAGCCTTTTTCAAAATGATCTTCCCGCCGCGTTCGCCGATGCCACCGACCCCGCGCTGAAATCCGAGTTTGCGAAGTCGAATGCCGCCGTCATTGGCGCTCTCGAAAGCTACGAACACTGGCTCGAGACCGACCTGCTGCCCCGCTCCAATGGGGACTTCCGCATCGGCGCCGAGACCTTTTCGAAGAAGCTCCTGTACGACGAGATGGTAGACACTCCGCTTGACCGCCTGCTCGAAATTGGCGCGGCTGACCTGCGCAAGAACCAGGAAGAATTCATCCGCGTTGCCAAGCAGGTGGACCCCAAGCGGACGGCACAGGAGGTCCTCCAGGATCTGTCCCGCGAACACCCAGCGCCCGACCATCTCCTACAGACCTTCCGCGACACCTTCGGCGGACTGGTTACGTTTATCGAGAAAAGACACATTGTCACGATCCCGTCCGCTGTGCTCCCCATTGTGGAGGAATCGCCGCCCTTTATGCGTGCCCTCACGACGGCCTCGATGGACATTCCCGGCCCGTTCGAAGAAGTGGCTAAAGAGGCCTACTTCAACGTCACTCTCCCCGGCCCGAAGGACACCTCCCAGGAGATGGAAGAGCGGATGGCCGATTTCAATCGCGGTACCATCATCAGCACAGCGATTCATGAGGCTTACCCGGGCCACTACGTTCAGTTTCTTTGGTTGCACCACGCTCCCACCAAGGTCCGCAAGCTTCTTGGAGCCGCGACGAACGTTGAAGGCTGGGCCCACTACTCGGAGCAGATGATGCTCGATGAGGGCTACGGTCAGCCCGGCACGGGCGCACGGGACGCGAGCGACGCGTTCCTGATCCGCCTTGGGCAGTTGCAGGATGCCTTGCTGCGAAACGCCCGTTTCGTAGTTGGGATCGAGATGCATCGCGGCAGAATGAGTTTTGATCAGGCCGTCGACTTCTTCGTAAAGGAAGGCTACCAGCCGCGCAAAATCGCCCTCGTCGAGACCAAGCGGGGCGCATCGGATCCGACCTATCTCTATTACACGCTCGGAAAGCTCGAGATCTTCAAGCTGCGTCGAGACCTCGAGCGGAAACAGGGTCGAACATTCTCTCTCGAGGGCTTTCACAACGATTTCTTGAAGCAGGGTTCTCCTCCCATCAAGATCGTGCGGAAAGCGTTGCTCGGAGACGACTCGCCCGCACTCTAGGAGCCCGCAAGGTGTCCCGGTCCACCGCGAGTCTCCGGAGCAAGTGACGGAGGACAGCGGCCACCTCCGGTGGCCAGATCCACTTGCGGACGCATGTCGAAGGACCGGGCTGGCGACAGGTCGCCGAGCCCTTCTAGAAGGGGACTCTCGTGCGCTGGGCCTCGCGATTGGGTGGGCCCGACAGTGTGGAACTCTGTCCAGGGGTCGCGAACTGCACTTTGTCGGCATCCAGAAGAATGGGGCGCGCGATAACGGCTTCAAGGGTTGAGCCTCGCGGAAGCTCTGCCTCCGGCCCGCGCGAAAGCAACACAGCCGCAAGGCCTGCGGCAGCCCCTATGCCCGCGCCAATCGCTGTACCGGTACCGCTCCGACCTGCGATGGCGCCAATACCCGCTCCGGCGGCGGTGGTCTTCATGACCGTCCCAGCGTCCGATGCCTTGTCGCTGTCCCCGACGATTTTACCTTCGTCGTTCACCGATTCGCCGCCGCCCGTCCCGGCACCGCTCGGCGCCGCGTTGAGATTAACCATGTAGGAGTTCGGAAGGATCATGGTCGTTAATTTGATCATCAACTCGCCGCGACCCTTGACGCGTCCTGGCCGCTTGGATTCGCTGATTTCACCGCTGACGTAGGAGCCGGCAGGAATCCGAACGTGACCGTCTACCATCACGGGAAACAGAGTCTCGAAATAAACCGGGTCGCCGGCCCGCGCGCTTCGGGTGGAAATCGCGTTGTGCAGCACGAGAGGAATGTGCGTGCCGGTCGGGACCTCGATCTTTCGACTCGCGCTGGGCCCCGAAGCAGCCGTCGCGGGATCGGTCGAGGGCGAGGCGATCGCCTCCGCCGCCGTTCGCGGACGTTCCGAGCGATCCTTCGCGGCGGCTTCACTCGAGGGCGCCTGGGGCATCGGTCCAGCCTCCTGCGCCCAGTTGGGCCCCGCAAGCCCCAGGACAGCCAAAAGCATTCCTGCACGTTGGAACGAGAACGGACGCGTCGTCATGAATTCCCCCTGAGCGTTCGGGACTTGCTAGAGGGATGCCACCCGGCCACGCCGGGATGCATTCAAGATATCGTTCCGACAGGTGTCCGATTCGTCGCCTGACCGTCGGGCCTCCGGCCCGAAAGTGGCGCGCGGGCTCAAATCAGAAAGACAGTCTGGCCAGTCAGGTCAAAGCGCTTGCGGCAACGGATGTTACGGCAGGCGACCAGGTTGTCGACTCGCACCATGTAGGAGCGCGCCTTTGCAAACTGCCTGCGGTCTTCTTCGTTCGCACCCGTGGGAATCTGGTTTTTTTTGTTCCGCACGATCCAGCGGATCGGGAACGTGCTCTCCTGTCGGCAGTGAGGGCAGGTCATGGGGATCTGTTTCGTCTCTTCCTTCTCATCGTAAAATCGTTTCTCGTCCATGTTCTCCTGCCGCTTGGGCCCGTTCGTACAATTCGTCGAGAATCACGAAACGAATGCCCGCATCCCTCCATCGCGGAAGCCAATGCTCGAGCGCTCGGACCGTATGACGGCGGTCACCTTCGAGAACGCGATGATCGCCATCGTGCAGCAGGACGATATCGCCTCCCTGGGCACGGCGCAAGCGCTTAATGACCGGCTCGGACGGCTGAGGCTTCCAATCCCATGCCGCGAGAGACCACATCACGACTGGCGCATCGCCGCGCTGGCGAATAATCCGTTCGAGTTGAGGGCCGCGGAACCCGTAGGGCGGACGCACCCAGCGTGGGCGCCTGCCAACGGCCCTGTCAAGCGCTTCGTCGCAACGGTCGAGCTCTTCGGCGATGCGACGAGGGGAAAGAAACGTCAGTGCCGGATGCGTATCGGTGTGATTGCCGACCGTGTGACCACGCTCGGCAATTTCCTTTGCGAGCGCCGGGAATCTACGCACGTGCCGGCCGATCAAGAAAAACGTCGCTCGGGTGCTGTGCCGGTCAAGCAAATCGAGCAGAAGCGGAGTGACCGCCGGGTTCGGACCATCATCAAACGTCAGTCCGAGCGAAGACCTGTCGCCGGTATGGCGAATCGTGCGGCCGAAAAGCTGTGCCGAGGGGGCCGCGGCCGCCCAAGCAAAAATTCCGCCGGCGACGCATGCGCCGCCCGTCGCGAGCAGTGCTGGAAGCGGTTCCATACCGATCGGGATTTTCGCATGTGTTCGTGACCCCAGGCCAGCGAAAGATGCCGCTTCTTGCCGCGATTTGCTCACCGCGGTTTGACGATAAGCGGGTCGAACCTTCTGGACGACAAGCGGGGCGACGACAGGAGGGTGTGAAAACGAAGACCCTCGGCTTCCATGTGCAGTCGGGAAGATTGCCCGTTCGAGTTCCTTGGTTCGGAGTCGAGGCTCACTATCGGATGAGACCGTCGTGATCGCTTGTGAGAAGCTGGATTCCTCAGTGCGTGTTGAAGATCGCTCCTCCGGAGGTGCGTTGAGCTTTTGTTGCTTTCCCGGTTTCTACAGATAGGAGATTTGCCGGCGTTGAGAAAAAATAGTACAGTTTTTCTTAATCGAGAAGGCGGATAGAGTGATGCAAACCATGCGAGATCAGCTACTTGCGAGGATTGAGCGTCCAGGTCGAGGAAAAGCTGTCTCGGCGAAAGATTTTCCGGACATTGCCAGTCGAACGACCATCGATGTCACCCTCGCAAACCCAGCGAACTAGGGAAAGATCCGTCGCGTCCGACGCGGAAAGCGCCGCATGCCAGGATCACCGGGGATCTCGCTCTGATGGCTGATTCGCGGATGTCCGTAGGAATGGCCGGAGAATGGTCTCGCCTGAACCAGCACCCGGAAGGATTCCGGATTGGCTTCGATGGGCCGCGCTCATCTGGCTGCTCGTCTGGTTCCCCGCCTACTGGCGCACCTGGGGAGCAGCGAATTTTCTACAGCTCTGTGACCTTGCGGTCATCCTGACGTCGATCGGTCTCTGGACGAACAGCGCCTTGCTGATCTCGAGCCAGGCAGTCTCTTCGCTGCTGATCGATCTCGTCTGGGCTCTTGACGCCGGCTGGCGACTCTTCGTCGGGCGTCATCTGATGGGCGGGACCGAGTATCTGTTCGATCGACACTATCCTGCTTGGGTTCGGCTGCTCTCCCTGTTCCACGTGCTGATGCCGGCAGTACTTCTGTGGGCACTGCTGCGGATCGGATACGACCGCCGCGCCTATCGACTGCAATGCGCGATTGCGTTCTTAGCGCTGCTCGCCTGTCGATTCACATCCCCTCACAAAAACATGAATTTTGCATTCCGTGATCCCTTCCTTCATCGCCCGTGGGGACCGCCGCCGATCCATCTGGCGATCAGCACTCTGGCGCTGGCCATCGCCGTGTATCTTCCGACGCACCTCTTGCTGCGAAGACTCTTCACGCCTGCGGGTTCTTGCAACCGGGGTCTTACTCGGAGATGAAGACGGATCGGGGTGATCGAGCGGCGCCTGTCCGGTTGGCATTCCGAAGCTCCGGCCGCCGGGGGAGCCGCTAGGCCTCGGAGCGAATCGCGCGGAGATCGATCCCGAGTTGCTGGCATTTCTTGTAGAGATGGCTGCGCTCGAGGCCCAGCACCTTCGCCGTATTGGTCATGTGATGATGTTGCCGCCTGAGCTCGGCGAGAAGCGTTTCACGCTCGAACTCTTCCACCCGTTCGGCTAACGTACCGGTCGAGCAGGACGCCCCCGATGGGGATGCTTGCGGGTTTCGGGCCGCATGCCGTGACGCTTGCGGAAGCGCTCGCTCGACCGTTGTCTCGTCGACCACATCGAGCGCGGCAAGCAGCAGCACTCGTTCGATGACGTTGCGCAATTCGCGCACATTCCCCGGCCACTCGTAGGCCTCCAGCGCCCGGAGCGCCTCCGGAGAGAACCGCTTCGGCCTCCAGTTATTCTGCTCGGCCAATTGACCGCTGAAATGCTCGGCGAGCACGCGAATATCGGCGTGGCGCTCACGCAGCGGCGGAAGAACGATCGGAAAAACAAATACACGGTGATACAGATCTTCGCGAAAGGCTCCCAGCCGCACCTGCTCCTCTAGGTTGCGGTGCGTGGCCACGATCGTGCGCACATCGACGGAGAAGGGCCGGTCGCCTCCGACGCGCTCAATCTCGCCTTCCTCGAGCACGCGCAGGAGCTTGGCCTGCATCGTGAGCGGCATGTCGCCGATTTCGTCCAGGAACAGCGTGCCGCCGTTCGCCTGTTCGAATTTTCCAATGTGCCGCGCGGCCGCGCCGGTGAACGAACCCTTCTCGTGGCCAAACAGCTCGGTTTCCATCAGCTCGGCGGGAATCGCGGCACAATTCAGTGAAACAAAGGGGCCATTCCGACGCGGGCTCTTTTCGTGCAACGTGCGCGCGATGAGCTCTTTGCCGGTTCCCGTCTCGCCGCGGATGCACACGCGGGTCTCACTTGCGGCAACGTGATCGACCTGGGCCATTACCTCGCGCATCGGTTCGCTTTCCCAAACGATTTGGTGCCGACCGAGCCGGCGCTTGAGATCCCGATTCTCTTCCTCGAGACGCTTCAGGCGGAGCGCGTTGTCGACTGTGAGAAGCAGCTTCTCGGTCGAAATCGGCTTCTCTAGAAAATCGCTGGCACCGAGGCGCGTTGCGCGCACAGCCATTTCGATTGTGGCCTGCCCGGACATCATGACAGCGGGGGACGTCACTCCCATGCTCTTAAGGTCTTCGAGCAAGCGAATGCCGTCTCTGCCGGGCATCACCACGTCGGACAGGATGAGGTCGAAGTGCTCGGTTCTAGCAAGATCAAGAGCGCGCGCTGCATTGTCGCAAACCGTAGCTTCATGTCCCGCCAGACGGAAAGCGCGGGCGAGGGACGCAAGCGTGTTCGCGTCGTCATCGATGACCAGGATGTGGGCTTTCGGCGGCACCAACGGCTACGCCCCTTCGCCACCCGAATCGCCCTTGGGGACGGCCGGGGCATGCACGGGCCGCTCGGGCGGCTTGCCCGGAAGATGGATGTGGACTGACGTGCCCACGCCGCTCTCGCTTACCACGGAGATGCGCCCGCCGTGGTCGCTGACGACCGATTGCACGATCGCAAGACCGAGTCCGGTGCCGTGTTGCTTCGTCGTATAGTACGGTGTGAAAAGCCGCTCGGATTCTTCCTCTGTGAGCCCTTTGCCGGTGTCGGATACCTCCAGGTGGACGTCGCCATTCTCGTGCGTCGTGCCCAGCATCAACACACCGCCACCGGGCATCGCGTCCATGGCGTTTAGCACGAGGTTCTCGAGCGCACGGCGCAGCAGAGTGGAATCGGCCTGGATGGTGGGCAGATTCTCCTCTAGATGCAACTCGGAGGCGATCGGCGGACGCCCAACGGCGCTGAACTGGGCCTCGAAAAGCTTTGCGACGCTGCGTACCACATCGTTCAAATTCACGGGGCCCAGCTCGGGCTGCGGCATTTTTGCAAAATCGCTGAAGCGGCCGACAATCGATTTCAGGTTTTCGATTTCCGAAAGCAGGATTCCGGTCGACTCGCGAAAGACTTCCTCGAACTGCTCGGGGTTCTGCTCCTTCGCGCGTTGTAGGTTTTCGACAGTCGTCTGCAGCGGGAAGAGCGGGTTTTTCAGCTCATGTGCCAGCCGGCGGGCGAGTTCGCGCCAGGCCGCCACGCGTTCGGCCTGCAGCAGCCGTTCACGTTGCTCGGCCAACTGCTCGGTCATGCGGTTAAACGCCTTGGCAAGTTGGCCGATCTCGTCGCGGCCGCGAACGTCGACGCGCGCGTTCCAGTTCCCGGCCGACACCTCGCGCGCGCCTTCGGCGAGTTTCCGGACCGGGCTCGTGACTCGCGCCGCCCCCCACCAGCTCAAAAGGATCCCGAGAACCACGCCGAAACCAACAACGCCAAGCGCCAGCAGGCGAATGCGGCGTTCCAGCGTCACCACATTATGGAGCGAGTTGCCGATGAGCAACACCCCGAGCAGATCCTTCTGCCGGCCGAACAGAGGCACAGCATGAAATTCTTCCGTGCTCCCCGGATTCGATGTCCAGGCGATCCTGAAGGCCTGCTCACTCGGTCGCTCGCGCTCCCGCTCGATGATGGAAGCGAACCGGTCCGCTTGTTTCGCCACTCCGGATGCGTCGAGCAGGGCCCCCGGCTGGAAGTTCGGGTCGAGGTTCTGATAAAGAAGCGCGCGCATGTCGGGGGGGAGTACGAGCGAAGCGAGAAACTGACTGCCGAGCCTCTCGCCGCCCACGATGTAGAGGTTCCTGTCGCCGACCCGGACCGTCGAGACGGAAATCAGCGCGAGCGACGGGCCCTCCTGGGTCTCGAGCCTCGAGAGGAAGGAACCGACAGCTGCCCAGTCTGCCGGCTGCGTCACCCACGGAACTTTGTAGCCGAAGCGCGCGGACCATTCCGCCGAGGAAATAATCGATCCGTCGCTCGCGACGAAATCGAGGAAGTCGAGCTGGTGCGACTGCGCGACGCCGCGCGCATCGTTGACATAGACGGAGATGTCGGTCTGCGGACGGCTCAGGTCGATCGCCATGCGCACGGTACCCTCGGCGTCGGCAATCCCCTCGACGCGGTGCACGACATCCTGTTCGCGACGCGCGAACTCCCGCTGGAATTGCGCGACCATGGCGTTGCCGTACTGACTGCTCAGCTGGTCATAGGCGCGCCGCGTCACCTCTGATACGCCGGCGGCGATTAAGCCGACCGTCAGGAGCAGCGCGAGCGTGAAGATGAAGAACAGTCTGGCGCGGAACGTCACTTCGATTCCCCTTCCAGCCAAACATCCGCAAGGGGCCAACCCCCACCGGCCGCGGGCGGCTTCCAATCTCTTAGGCGCGCACTCAGACCGTAGACCTCGGGCAGCCAGACGAGCGGAATAACGCGATAGCTGCTCACCACCATGCGCTCGAGATCATAGATTTGCTGAGGCGAGGCCGGGTCGGCGAGCGGCGGGATCGCATCGAGTCCCGATAAGGGGCCGGTCACGGCAAGAAAACTCACGAGCGCCGCACGCGGATAGGGTGAAGGCATTCGCAGGCGGATCAGGCGCGCGTCGAGCCTCGCGGATGATGCCGAGCCAGGCATATTTGCCTCCGGTGTCAAAAAGACTCCTGCCTCACGGACATTCACCACGATCCGCTCCGCGATCATTTGTTCAAGCGCATCGCCGGAATCATATCCCAACACAATCTTCGCCGAACCATGGATTTCCGACCACCGTTCCTTGGCAGCCGCTAGATCCCGCCCGGTAGGGAATAAGAATGCGGTGCCATTTGACCATTGCGGCAGCAGCCCCCCGGCCGCTTGGCCCTCTTTCTGCAAGATGAAGTTCACGATGGCGAGGCGATCAATCGACTGGGCGATCGCTTCGCGGACGCGCGCGTCTTCGGCAGCAGGGCGGCCACCGCTAAACACGATCGCCAGCAGTTCGTCCGGCTCGGACGCGCTGATGCGCACACCGCGCTCGGCGGCGCGGCGCGCCTGCTCGGCCGGAATTTCCGCAACATCCGCCTTGTTGGCTTCGAGGTCCAGCAGGCGGTCACGTGCGGAGCGGCCCATGCGGAGCTCGATCAGGTCGACGAAGGGCCGGCCGCCTGGATAACCATCGTTGGCCGCGAGCGTAGCATGCTTCCCCGGATCCCATTCGGCGATGCGAAAGGGACCCGAAGGGGCGGTGCCGGAAGAGGTCAGGTCGCGAGTCCCGTCCTCCCACACAAGGGCGTCGAGCCGTCGCTTGGCAGCGGCTTCGTCGGGGCTCCGGGCAGCGACGGCAGGATCGAGCGAACTCAACGAAGCACCGACTTCGATGCGCAGCGTTCCGCCGTAGCGCGGTCTCCGCGCCGTCCCGGCCGGCAGGGCAACCAGCGCGACGCTAATCCCCGCACGTAACAGAAACGATCGAAGCCTCATAGAATCCTGTTCCGGGATTTCTTGAAACCGAGCGCGCCGATTTTCCATCATCCGCCGGCCACAGCGCCAGAACGGGCCCGGAAAATTCGAGCGATTGGCCCTGCGCGACTGCCTGATCGCCGGTGATCTCGTAGAGCTGAATGTGGTCGGGCTCGGTCCAGTCGCCGGCCGCGGTCGCGAGCACTTGCCACCCAGCTCGGCATCCCGCCGCGATCGAGACGACGTCATCGCCCCAGCCGGCGAAAGTCGCCAGCACCTCCTGCGCATCGTCAAATAGCTGCGCCTTCCCACCGAGTTCGGTGAGAACCAAACGCAAGGCCCCCTCGCTCACCTGAGAGGCAATCGAATACGAGAGAGGCCATCCGGATTTGGGCCTGTGACTGCCAAAATAATTCCGACCCGGCGCCAAGGAGAACTCATTTCTCTCCCCAACCGGCCAGGACACATCCGGTTCCGCGACGCAATCCAGCATCGTGGACGAATAGCCTGGGGCCGTGCACGACACGCCCGGGAGGAACACCCTGATGCCATTTGCTTCCGAGACAATGACACGGCCACGAAGATCGCGCGGCCGGAGGCGAGTCTCAAGAATCGGCAGCGAACCCCGGGGTTCCCAGGTACCGCCATTCAATTCGAACCGCGCGAGCCGGTTCGATTCGAGAACGAATAGAAACTGAGTTCGGTCGGGCCCGCTTGTTTGATCGAAATCAAGAATCGGCTCCGGCTGCTCGAACAGCATCCGCGAGCGCAACGAGGGGGTGGGTTTGGCCGAGAAGCTGGAGGCCTTTCGACCCTTTAGGGCCACGATGGCGATCTCGTCCGCCCGTGCGCCCGGAATATCGGCAACAAAGAGATACGCCTCGGCGCCCTCGGAGAGGGTGATCCCGATCCGCAGGTTCGACGAAGCGGCCTGGGTAAGATGAAAGCCGCGATGAGTCAATTCCGATTGCAAACCCTGTTGAATCGCTGCCGCATCTGCGGGGCTGACGGATGAAATGTTTCTCACCTCGATCGAGAGCGGGCGAGGCGTGAGGGCGGAAGAGATTCTATCGGCGAGCGAGTGCACGGCATCATTCCACTCGTCCGGAAGCTGTCCGGAAGACTGTGCTCGGGCCCGACTCCCGGTGACAGCAAGCAGCAAGGCGAAAACGATTGCGCGAGGTCGACGGGGAATTCGGCGGGCGAGCCGCATCGGTTCGGGCCAAGTGCAAATAGTGTTCGTGGTTTGTCATCATAGCACACCTCGAATGAGCCGATCGCCCATCGGCCTCACAACGCAACCACTCATCTACCGTCGCCCTGATCTCGCCGGCTGGGGGCGGCAGTCCTTCGCGGGAGCGAAACCTCGCCCGAGGCGAGGTGCTCTCGAAGGAGAGCCGCCGGCTGGGTGGCGAGCGTCCGCTCCGGCACCGAGCTTCACCGGCTTGGTGCTCGTGCTGACGCTCACCACCCGCAAGGGGTATTGCCGGCGGTTTCGTCCCTCTACCGGTCTCACCGAACTCCGGGCCTGGACTGGGCTTCTACCCGCAGCCCGTTGAGCAAGTCGCTGCAAAAAACGGCAGCTGCCCGAGTCCGGATCAGATCAGCGAGAGATCTTTTCAGGTTTCGCGCTATGGTCCGCGGACTGGTCGTCGTCCACCCGCCGAGATCGACCGGCGGCCATGGCCGATTGAAGAACATCGTTTGCGAAAAAGAACTTGCCGTCATTCGGCACGAGCATGATCTGGACCTTGTCGGAGAGTCTCTCGGCGACCGTGTACTGAACCAGAAGCGGATTGGCCTTGAGCGCCGACGCTTCGAGTTGAAGCCGCTCCGCCTGTGCCTGCGAGGTCAGGCGAATACGGTTCGCCTCGGCATCGGCGAGAAGGTTCTGGCGCTGCTGTTCGGCTTTGCTGTCGATGACCTTTGCCTGCGCGTTCGCATCTGCGTTTTCGATGGTCGTTTGCTTCCGCGCTTCGGCTTCGAGCCGTGACTGCTCGATCTGCTTCTGTTTCAGCGGGAGTGTGTACTGCATGGCATCGGATTCCGCCTTGGCCATGATCACCCGCGACCGGGCATCGCCTTCGGCGCGCTTCACTTCGCGAACCTTCTGTGCTTCAGCCTGCGATTCGGCGATGTTGATCCGCTTCCGCTCGATCTTGGCCTCGACGGATGTCTGTTCGTCATCCTGTTCCTTGAGCAACAAGTTTTCGAGGCCCTTGGCGTACTCTTCCGGCAGCTCGATCTTGCGCAGCAGAACTTCCCTCACGATGATGGCGTCCTCGGCGAGCCGAGCGGTGATGATCCGCGCGGCGCGTTCTCGGAATTCTCCTCGCTTCGTCGAGAAGATGTCGCGCACGGCGTAATTCGGGGCCAGTTCGCGGAATGCGCTTAAGACCACCGGTGCGACGATCTGTTCGTCGATCGGCTGGGACAGGTTCCGCGAAATGTAGTCGAGCCGCCGCGGATCGATGCGGTAATGAACCGTGACGGCAAGGCCCACCGACAGCCCTTCGCGCGCCTCGACGCTCAGCACTTCCGATTTTTGGTGCGGGGCTTCGGAGGCGTCTGTCGCGAAAACCTTATCGCGGACGTCGTAAAGCTCGACCCGATCGACGAGGGGGATGAGGAAATGTGTGCCGGGGTAAACAGTGCCGGGACGTACGCCGGAGATCTCGCTGATCCGAACTCCGGCCCCCCCGACCGGCACGACGACGATGCTCCATCCTGCAAGCAGCGAAAGCGACGCCACACCTGCGAGCTTCGCCGCCGTATCCGAGCGAATCGCGCGAGGAGGCCGAGCGGGCGGCAGCGCAGCTCCCGGCCGAGACGCTGGGCTCTCGTCCGGCTGCTCGGCGTCCAAGCGGCGCTCGGGCCGCCCGAGAATCCGATTGAGTTCGAGTGCGAGGTAAACATCGTGGAGCACGAGGCCGATCGCACACGCTAGAAAGCCAAAGCCGATCAGCAGTAACAAGAATTTCAGCACTAGCATGTCGCACTCCCCATTCGTTCCTGCTGCGATTTGAGATCCCTCTATCTGTCTCCGCGCTAGGATCCAGGCGAATCACGAAAGCTCGGTCGAAGCCACCCGAGCCTCAGAAGGAAGGCCCGGGCTTCTGCGCCCACTCGAGTGTGGGCCCGCCTTGCGAACCCGCCCTACGAAGGCCCCTTGGGTGGTTCGTTGTTCCGCCTCGGCAACAGGCGGATCAATCCGCTCAGGGTGAGCCACTCAAGACCCATGGCCAACCCCAGTGCCGCGATGATTGCTCCTGCCACTTCCGCGAATCGGATGAACCCTTCCATGGCTGCCTCCATCGACTTACGCGGCCGAGAAGTGCAGGGGCATGGCCAAACTCCAGGCGGTGTCGTTGATTGCTGCTGCGAACTGCCGTGGATTTGTTTTCACGAGGTTGGGCGCCCGCGGGAGAAGCGAGATGCAGGCGCACGTCGAGGTCGGGTCGAGCCGTGCGTGGCAACGCCGACACAGCGTGGAACGGGACACTCGCCGGCGGCCGAGCGAAGCGTTGGCTGCCGGAGGTCACGATTTGCCGCAAAGGCCGCTCACAAAACTGGTAGAATCCCGCTCAGAGACATCGCATGGCACAGGCTGCGCCAGGTTCCGGCATCCCGATCGGACGGATTTTCGGCATCCCGATTTATCTACATGCGAGCTGGTTCATCATCTTCCTGCTGATCACGCTTTCGCTGCGGACGCAGTTCACTTCGCAGCACCCGGGTTGGACTCCGGCGCAGCACTGGATGCTCGGCATTCTCACAAGCGTGCTCTTCTTCGCCTCAGTGATCTTTCATGAGCTCAGTCACAGTCTGGTCGCGCTGCACTATCGCATACCGGTCAAGTCGATCACCCTGTTCGTGTTCGGCGGCCTCGCACGGATCGGCAGGGACGCCTCGAACGCAAGACAAGAATTCAGCATCGCGATTGCCGGGCCCATCTCGAGTCTGTTTCTGGCGGGCTGCTTCTGGCTCGGAGCGCATTTCTTTCACGGGAACGAGATGGTGAGTGCGGCGTCCGGCTGGCTCTGGCAGATCAACGGGCTTCTCGCTGTTTTCAATCTGTTGCCGGGATTTCCGCTCGACGGCGGGCGCATCCTGCGGGGAATCGCCTGGGGCGTTACAGGGGATTTCACGCGCGCCACGCAGATCGCCTCCAGTGCCGGTAAGCTGCTTGCCTACCTCATGATCTTCGTTGGCATCTGGCAGGCGCTCAATGGCAACTGGGTCGGCGGGTTGTGGACGGCGTTCATCGGGTGGTTCCTGCTGAGCGCGGCGCAGGAGAGCTTCGCGCAGGTGGCGATCCGAAGCACCCTCACCGGCGTCCGGGCTGAGGACATCATGACCCGCGATATCCCGACCGTCGCGCGCGATATGTCGCTTGAGGAATACGTGCACGAAGTTCTGCGCACGGGACGCCGGTGCCACATCGTGACCGGCGCGGGCCGTCCGGTCGGGATGATTACCATGCACGGGGCGCGCCTCGTGCCGCGCGACGAATGGGCGAACACTTCCCTTCAGGCCGCCATGCTTCCGATCGATCGCATCCAAGCCGCTTCCCCGGAAGAACCTGTACTCGCCGTCCTCGAACGCCTGCAAAACGAAGACATCAATCAGATGCCCGTCATCTCCGAAGGACAGATCGTGGGCATGATTGCGCGCGACACGATCCTGCGTATGCTCCAGACCCGGCTCCAGATCGGCCATCTCGCTGAGCCATGAACGGGAAGCGCGGCACGCCCTTCCGATTGGGGCGCCGGAGGATAGCGCGGACGTCCGCAATCGTGCGTCTCGTGGGTATCGGCTCCCGCTAGCCCGGCGTTTGTCTAGGTTCGATCAAGTGGCGTGCGATCGCGGACAAAAGCGCCGCCGCAGGATCGAGCCAACGAGGGGGCTTGAGACTCCTTTTGAGTGTTTTCGATCGCTGGGACTGGCAGTTTGGCCGGGCGTCGGTGCGAATACTTTGCTGGGATCGTTCGGCACGAAGAGCAAATGAACATGCATATCGAATTGCTTCCCGCGTCGAATCTTGTTGTCCTGGCGATGGACCCAAACGATACTTGATCTCATGAAGCGCCGCGTTCCGATAAAGGCTACAAAATCGTGCCAGCTGCTTCGTTCCGCCGGGAGCGGACGTTTCATATTCCGGGGTTCGAGCGCCGACGTTATGCCCAAGGCCATAAGACGTTCGCATGGCCGAACCACCAGGAGTTGTTCTGGTAGCCTGCGAAAATAGTTCGGCTGCCGTTCGAGGCGTCGTCCCAGGAACCGAACCGTCCGGATTCGCTCACGCACAGCGCCAAACGCCGGGCGGGGGGAATTCCAGATATATCTAAGATGAGCGCGAGCGACCGGTCGCAAACGCACACGAATGCGAGTTCTCATCATTGAAGATGACCGCGCGATGGCGGGGCTCCTGCAAAAGGGGCTCGAGGAGGAACACCACGTGGTCAGTTCGGCTCCGGACGGGCGCACGGGCCTGGAGCTCGCGACATCCTATCAGTTCGACGTGATCGTGCTCGATTGGATGCTCCCGGAGATGGATGGCCTGGAGGTGGCCCGCCGACTGCGGACGAGAGGGAACGGAGCGCCGATTCTGATGCTGACCGCCCGAGACACGGTTTCCGATATCGTGAAGGCGCTCGACGTCGGAGCGGACGATTATCTGACGAAGCCTTTCTCCTTGGCTGAATTCCTGGCAAGGCTCAGGGCCCTCGGTCGGCGCCCGGCCGCAACGATGCCTGGTAAACGGCTCGAAGTCGCTGATCTGGCGCTCGATCCGAGCACGCGACAGGTGTTTCGCGGCCGGCACGAGATCCGGCTCACGCCCACTGAATACCGGCTGCTCGAATTTCTGATGCGCCGTGCCGGAACCGTCGCCTCGCGGCGCGCCATCGTGGAGGCCGTGTGGGGGCTCGAGGCCGACGTTGAGGAAAATACGCTCGACGCCTTCGTTCGTCTGCTGCGTAGCAAAGTGGATCAGGGGCACAAGCTGAGACTGATCCAGACGGTGAGAGGCTTCGGATATTGCGTGAGAGCGGAGTCGAAAGAATGAATCTCACTTCGATCCGGGCGAGGCTAGCCGCCTGGTATTCCCTGATCCTGGCGTTCTCGCTGTGCACCTTTGGCGGCACCGGCTACCTCGCCATGAGGCACAGCATTCGCGTCACCCTCGACGCGGGGCTCGAGCAGCGGATCGAAGGTGTTCGCGCCATCATTTCACAGGACGCGCCCCAGGGGTTCGCCGCACTCCAAGACGAGATCTTTGAGTATGCCACCGGTATCGGGTCACAGGGCCGGGTGCGGCTTGCGGAGGCCGGGGGAAAGATCATTTTCGCGTCTCCCGGATTGGGATCTTCGAACTCGAGCGAGCACATGCGCGGAGCCAAAATTCCGCGTCCCTTCACTTATGAAAGAATCGGCGATCGAAGGTTCCGCGTGCTACGGCGGAAAATCAATGTGGCGGGAGCCGTCTACGATGTTGAAGTGGCCAGCTCCACCGAGGATTTCGACCGCGCTCTCACCCGCTTCCGGCTGTTGCTCGTCCTGGCCGTACCGTTCTTGCTGGTCTTGGCCGCGGTCGGAGGGGACTGGATGGGCCGTCGCGCTCTCGCTCCCGTCGACGAGCTCACGAACGCGGCGCGGAGCATAGAGGCGCAAGATCTCGCCAGGCGGCTCACGGTTCCGCAGACCGGCGATGAACTCGAGCGCCTGGCGGACACCCTGAACGAAATGCTGGCTCGCCTCGAAGGGGCCTTCCACCGCATGACGAAATTCACGGCCGATGCGTCTCACGAGCTGCGCACCCCGGTATCGGTCATGCGCACGAGCGCCGAGCTGAGCCTTCGCAAGCCGCGCACCGCTGAACAATACCGCGAGGCGCTCTGTCAAATTCTCGTCGAATCAGAGAAGGTGTCTCAATTGATCGAACAGTTGCTGATTCTGGCCCGCGCCGATGCCGGCCCGGCGGTATTGCCCTTGGTGCCTACCGACCTCACCATGACTCTATCGACCGCCTGCCAAGAAGCGAGCCCGCTTGCGCAAGCGAAGCAGCTTACATTTAGTGAATTCCTCCCCCAGCAGCCCCTCTGGATTCGCGGCGATGCCGCGGCCCTCGGAAGGCTGTTTCTGATCCTGCTCGACAACGCGGTCAAGTACACTCCGGGGGGAGGACGAATCGAAGTTCGCCTTAGCACCGAGGACGGCCTTGCCGTAGCCAACATCCGTGACACCGGAATCGGGATCGCACCGGAGGACCTTCCCTACGTCTTTGATCGCTTCTACCGGGCCGATCCGGCGCGTTCGCGCGAGTCAGGGGGAGCGGGGCTTGGTCTCGCGATCGGGCGATGGATTGTCGAGGCTCATCACGGCGAGATACGCGTCGAGAGCCAGCCCTCCAAGGGCTCCTCTTTCCAGATCCGGCTTCCTCTGGCGAGGGAGTGAAACCGAGCCGCGCCCTGGTGCGCTAGTCGCGCGTCGTTGAGCCGGTGAGTCCCAGTAGGGAGCTTCGCGAGGACGACGAGGCCGGCGGGAGGCGTTGCGCGCCGCGCCAGGCATCGACGACGGAGATCTGGTGGACGCAGGAAACCGTGCAGCGCGGCGCACATCCCTTCTTGGTACGGAATTCGCGGTGGCGCTGCTCGTCGGTATATTCATCGAGCGGAATGCCCGGGTAGCCGCGCTGCTGAGAGCAGTAGTGCACCAGGCCATCCTCGCAGATGTAGAGGTATCGCGAACCGGCGCGGCAGCGCCAGTGGTTCTCGCGGCCGGCGGCGATGTTGTGCTGAAATCGGTTCACCCTCGTGAACGAGCGCTTCCCGAGCGACATGATCTGTTCAAAAATTTCCCGTTCGCGCTCCCCGAGTGGCGCCAGCTGCCCGCTGCCGTCGTGGAGGATTCCGACCGTCGAAGTGAAGCCGAACTGGATAGCCCGATTCGCCACGGTCAAAGCATCTTCCGGATTGCGGACGCCGCTTCCGAGAACTGAGTTGATGTTGACCTGAAACTCAGCGTGCTCGGCCAATAGCTCGAGTTTCTTGTCGAGCACCTTCAGGCTCTTCTTGGAGACCTCATCCGGCTGAACGTTATCAATACTGACCTGCAGGTACTCGAGCCCGGCCCGATTCAGCCGTTCGATGCGGTCGGCTGTGAGCAGGTAACCGTTCGTGATCAACCCTGAGATGATCCCATTCTTGCGGATGCGAGTGATGATGCCGTCGAGGTCGGGGTGTAGCAACGGTTCGCCACCGCTGATGGTAACAATCGAGGTTCGCATCGCGCCTAGGCGGTCGATGCGCCGGAACATCTCCTCGGTCGGCACGGGCTTCGAGAAATCGTCGAATTCATTGCAGTACGTGCAGGAAAGATTGCAGCGCCGGATGGGGATAATGTGCGCGAGCAGGGGGTGGCGGTTCGATGCGACCCCTTTAACAATCATCCGGATCTCTCGCAGCTTGCGATGCGCCGCGAGCAACCTCTTGCGAACTCTTTTTCGAAAGGTCACGAATCTGATGAGGCGCCCTGTTCGGCCGGGGCGCCGCTCCCTGGAGCGAATAGTATGCCACAGCAGGCGCCCTACTCCGGGACGTTGATCCGATCCGCGCCGCCTTAGCCCGGCGAGATACTCATCGCTCCCCCCGCCGAGAAGCCCGGGAGCAAGACCCGGGTCCCCGATCTCGCCCGATCTCACTGCCCGCTA
>DATMRE010000042.1:0-8216 GCA_035566475.1 Verrucomicrobiia bacterium
CGTTCCGGCCGGAATCTACCCGGATCGTCGTAGTACCGCGGATCATAGTGCACGACCCAAGGGGAACACAGCATCGTCGAGCCCGCCGGGAAATCGTAGCCACCGATCTGGCAGGGCTCGATCGAAGTCCGGGCCAGGATATAGGCCGGCGGATACATCCGCAACACCTCGCTCATAACCGCCTGCAGATAAGGAAGCCCTCCGAGATCGGCCGCCTCCGGAGGGCGTCCACCGAGCACGCTGCTCAACTCCTGGTGCAGACGCGCCTCTGCTGAAGGATTTTCGCCGAGCATGTACCACGTCCAGCCAAGCATCTGCGCCGTCGTCTCGTGGCCGGCAAGAAACAGCGTCATGGTTTCATCTCGGAGCTGCTTCGGTGTCATCTGGCTGCCGTCTTCGTCCATCGCGGCCATCAGCATCGAGAGCAGATCGTTGGGGTGATCGGCAGGGGGCTGCGCTTCGCGGTCCTGGATGATTCGATAGACAAGGGAATCGATAAATGTCCGTTCACGCTCGGCCCGGCGGTTTCGAGGCGTCGGCCAGTTCTCCGGAATCCGAATGGGCGACCGTTGTCGCCCGAGCTGATAGCGCATGAGGAAGGTCATCGCGCGGCCCACCTGCCGTGCTTCTGCAGAGAGAGTCGTCCCGAAAAGCGTACGCACCGCCACATCGAGCGTCAGCGCCATCATTTCAGCGGCCATATCGCGTTCCTCACCGTCGCGCCACTCGCGAATGCGCGCCTGAGCGCTCTCGAGCATGGTTGGGGCATATTCGTGGATGCGGGTGCGATGGAACGCCGGCTGGGCCAGTCGCCGCTGTCGTCGCCAGAACTCGCCTTCGCTGATCAGCAGACCCTGCCCGAGCAGTCCCTCGGTCACCCTCTTGGTCAGCTCGCTCTTGTGAAATTTCCCTTGCTGGATGACGAGCACCTGCTCGATGAAGTCAGGATGGCTCAGCAGGATCCGGCCCGCGAAGGCGATGGGCAGGCGGACAATATCGCCATACTCGCGCGCTGCGCGGCGCATCGTGCCGAGCGGGTCACGCCGAACCTCGAACGTCACTCCGGCAAGCGGCCAGCCCTTCGGGCCCGGCGGGATTCGGCTTCCATTTGCAGACATACTCTCTCCCGCCGGCTCTTGGTTGAGTGAAAGGCGCCGGCGCGACCTCCACTCTAGAATTACGCTCTACTACCTTACTTTAGTTCACCCGCCGTTGCAGCCGGTTCGAGCGGTCGCCGGTCCGGGACGTGGCTCGGGGAGCCGGTCCGGCGGACGCCCGGCCTGGGAGGAAGGCTCGGTCCTTGATGCTGCGGCCGAGGATTCGATGAGATACTGGTAGGCTCACGTCGCGTCTAGAGAAGGAGGGTTGTGGATACCGAACGGCCGGAATGGCTCATGCAAATGGAGGGACTCCTTGAATCGTTGAACGAGGGTGTGATCATTTCGGACGATTGCCACCGGATTGTGTTCGCTAATTCCAACTTCGAGGAAATGATCGGAGTGCCCTCAGAGGGATTGATCGGCCGGGAGAGCTCTCATTTCTACACGCCCGCGGAGTCCGAATTTATCTCGAGGCAGATCGAGCGAAGCGCTCAGACGAAACGCAATCGTTTCGAGTTTGTGCTTCCCCAGAAGGACGGCAGTCGTTTGCCGGTCATCATTAGCTCGCGAACGATCGAAGACCCCGATGGCCGCGAATTCGCCATCGTGACGTTCACTGATATCTCGGAGCAAAAGAGCGCCGAAGCGCAGCTCCGCGTAGCAAACGCGAGGCTCGCCGACCGCCAGAAGGAAATCGAGGAGGACTTGGCGCTGGCGGCCCGTGTGCAGCAAAGTCTCGCGCCCAAATCGATAGTCTGGGGCGGGATGCGCGTCGAAACCTACTTTCATCCCGTGCGCACGATCGGCGGCGATTTCGGCCTGGTGAGCCCGCTCGATGACGAACACCTGAATCTGCTGGTATGCGATGTCTCGGGCCATGGCGTCGGCTCGGCGCTGGTCGCCAACCGCATCTACAGCGAAACAATGACCCAGTTGCGCAGTGGCGTGCCGCTCGGCCTCATGCTCGAGCGGCTCAATACCTTCGTGATGCAGAACATCGGCAATTCGATTTTTTTCTTCACGGTCGCGGCGGCGCGGTTTGATCGAGGCGGCCGGCGCATGGTGTTCGCAGGAGCAGGCCATCCGCCTGGAATGATTGTGACGCCGGGCCGGGAACCCCGCCTGCTCGAATCGCGCAGCATGGTCCTCGGTGCATTGCCCGAAGCCGTGGACATGGAGGCAACGCTCGAGGTGAATCTCGACCCGGGAGACCGCGTCGTGCTCTACACCGACGGAATCACCGATGTCTTCGATTCGCACGGAGAGATGCTGGGCGTCCCGGGAGTTCAGAAGTTCGTGCGCGAGGCGTCGCTGCTGTCGTTCGGCAAGATGACCCAGGGCATCCTCGATCGCGTGGCCCGGTGGCGCGAAGGCCCGCCCGCCGACGATGTCTCGCTCGTCCTCGTCGAGGTCCTCTGAGCGCCCTGGCTCTCCGCCGTGGGCTTACACACGCCGCCCGGTGCCGAGGCGCAATCCTTGATGGGAGACCCGCGGTGTCCGCAGCGGACCGGACATACCATACCCCGTACAGGCTCACCGCCCGGTGACCGAACCCTCGGGCAGCAGGAGAACCGCGCATGGTCCGCGTGCGAGCAGCCTATTCGACGATGAGTCGAAGAAATTTTTTCTTTCCTGCGCGGAGGAGAAATTCGCCCGGCTGCGCGAGATCGACCTCTCGTTTCACGTCCACGACGCGCTGCCCGTCGATTTCGACACCGCCCTGTTTGATCAGCCGCTCGGCCTCGCTGCGCGAGGAGGCGACGTTCAACTCAACGAGCAGTGCCGATAAGCGCTTCGGCTGGCTGCTGCGACTTAGACGGTGCCGCGGCGCCTCTCTAGGCGCCTGGCGCTCGCGGAAAACGCGACGAAATTCCTCCGCTGCTCTGGTCGCAGCTTCCTCGCCGTGGAACCCTGCAATAATCGTGTGCGCGAGTTGCATCTTCGCGTCGATCGGGGGCAGGACGCCTGTGCGAACCTCCTCGCGCAGCCGCACGATCTCCGGCGACGCAAAGTCCGTCAGGAGCTCGTAATAGGACCACATCAAATCATCGGAAATCGACATCAGCTTCCCGAATATTTCGCGGGGCGCTTCGGTGATGCCAATGTAATTGCCAAGGCTCTTCGACATCTTTCGCTCGCCATCGAGCCCGACGAGGATCGGCATCGTGAGGGCGACCTGGGAGGGCTGGCCATACTCGCGCTGGATATCGCGGCCGATCAGCAGATTGAACTTCTGTTCGGTCGCGCCGAGCTCGACGTCCGCCTCGAGCACGACCGAATCGTACGCCACCAGAAGCGGGTAGAGCAGCTCATGAATTGAGAACGGCTGGTTGTTCTCCATCCGGGACCGGAAATCCTCGCGCTCGAGCATGCGTGCAAGCCGATAGTGAGCGCACAGGAGGATCATCTCCTGCCCCTTCATTTTCCCAAGCCAGTCGCTGTTCGAGCGAACCTCGGTCTTCCGAGGGTCCAGGATCTTGTAGACCTGCTCGAGATACGTCTTCACGTTCTCCTGAACCTGTTGAGAACTGAGCGCCGGCCGCGTTTCGGATTGCCCGCTCGGATCGCCCACCATGGCCGTGAAGTCACCGATCAGGAAAATCGCCGTGTGGCCGAGGTCCTGAAAGTGTTTGAGCTTGCGCAGGACGACCGTGTGGCCTAGATGAATATCGGGGGCGGTCGGGTCCACGCCGAGCTTCACGCGCAGAGGCTTGCCCGTCTTCGCCGACTGTTCGAGCTTCGCCCGGAGCTCTTCCTCGCGGATGATCTCCGCCGTGCCCTTCTTCAGATAGGCAAGCTGTTCGTCAACAGGTTTGAATGTCCCGGCAGCCACTTACTGTTTCTCCGGAGTGATCAATACGCGCCGGCCATCGATCCTGTAGCGTCCGTCGAGCACGATGCGCACGGCCTCTGTGTAAATGCGATGCTCTTCCGCGAGGATCCGCTCAGAAAGCGTGGCCGCCGAGTCGCCGTCCTCGACGGGCACTGCGGCCTGCAGGACAATCGGCCCGGCATCGAGATGTTCGTCTACGAAATGCACCGTGCAGCCGGAGAACTTCACGCCGTGCTCAAGCGCCTGGCGCTGGGCCTCGAGCCCCGGGAATGCCGGCAGCAGGGACGGGTGAATGTTCAGGATGCGTTTCGGAAACGCCGCGACGAAGTATGACGAGAGCAGTCTCATGAATCCAGCCAGGCAAACGAGATCGACCGTCTTCTCTCGGAGGGCGGCGACCACCTGCTTGTCATAGGCCTCGCGCTCGAGGCCCTTCGACGGGATGACGCGGGATTCGATCCCCCGCGCGCGCGCGCTTTCGATTCCCGGCGCGCCCTCTCGATTGCTCAGCACAAGGGCGATTTCGGCGTTCGGTAGGCGCCCTGAGGCGACGCTGTCGGCCAAGGCTTCAAAATTCGATCCGCGACCCGAGAGCAGGACACTGATGCGTTTTTTCATGACCGGCAGAAATTAGCATAGTTCCGCGAGCCGGCCAAAATGTTCCCGGGCTCTCAGAGAGGAAGTTTCCCCGAATAGACCACGCGGGGCTTGCCGCGCGGTGCCTTCTCGATGCGCCCGATCAGGAAGAATTTCTCCCTGCGGCGCTTCAATTCGGTCTCGACGGGGGAAACGAGTTTCGCCGGGACCACCAGGATCATTCCCACACCGAGATTGAAGGTCCCCAGCAGCTCGTCGCGGTCGATACCGCCGAGCTGCGCGAGGTAGCGAAAAATCGGCAGTAGCGGCCAGGACCCCAGCTCGACGACGGCCTGCACGTTGCGCGGCAGCGCGCGAGGCAGATTGCCGGAGATGCCGCCGCCGGTGATGTGCGCGATCGAGGAAACCCAGCCGCGTGCGAGAACATTCTTGAGCAGAGGCCAGTATGCGCGGTGGGGTTTCAGGAGTTCGGGGCCGATCTTGTTGCCGACTTCGGCGACGTAGGAATTCGGCTCGAGCTTGGCCACATCGAAAACGAGTTTGCGCGCGAGCGAATAGCCGTTGGTGTGCAGACCACTCGAGGGAAGAGCGAGCAGGACATCGCCGGGACGCACGCGACTGAGGTCGAGTTGCTTGCTACGCTCGACCGCCCCCACGATGAACCCGGCAAGGTCGTACTCTCCCTCGGCATAGAAGCCGGGCATTTCCGCCGTCTCGCCGCCGATCAGCGAGCAGCTGGCCTGCTTCGCCGCCCGGCTCATGCCCTCGATCACCTGCTCGACGATGTGCGGATCCATCTTGCCCATGGCGAGGTAATCGAGAAAAAACAAGGGCTCGGCGCCGTGGGTCAGGATGTCGTTCACACAGTGGTTGAGGATGTCGGCCCCGACGGTTGAATGAATGCCGGTGGCGAAGGCGATCTTCAGCTTCGTGCCCACGCCATCGGCGCTGGCCACGAGGATCGGATCCCGCCAGCGCTTGCGATCGAGCTCAAAGAGCGCGCCGAAGCCGCCAATCGGTGCTAGTACGCCGCGGCGAGCTGTTTTTCCCGCCATGGCGGCGATCCGCCGCTTGGCCTCATCAGCGACCGAAATATCGACGCCGGCATCGGCATAGCGCATGAGCGCAGCTCATTTCCGAAGGGGCTCGGTGAATTGCTGAATCCTAGAATATGTGGAACAGACGGCGCCACCGCACCTCGCCCGGGTGGATCAGCGCCCCCAGGTACGTGCCGAGGCGCTCGCCGATGTGTCCCGGCTCCCAAACTTCCTCCGGAGCGTTGATGGACATGTAGATCAAGAGCGGCGTGCCGATAATGTTTTCGCGGGGGACGAAGCCCCAATAGCGGCTGTCGTAAGAATTTTCCCGATTGTCTCCCATCATGAAATATTGACGCGGAGGAATCTTCCACGGCCCGCGATTTTCGGTCGGGTTCGGGGCCTCGTCGCGGTAAGGCTCATCGAGGGGTGTCCCGTTGATGAAAATCACGCCCTTGCGGATATCGAGCGTATCGCCCGGCAGTCCGATGACCCGCTTGATGAAATCCGGATAGCCCTGCTCCGGCAGGGGCGCGCGGAACACAATGATCTGCTGACGTTTTGGATCGCGCCAGAGCGGAACGTGCCACGGAGTGAAGGGAATTCCCGCGTCGTACCCGATGCGGCTCACGATCAGGTGATCGCCGATCAGCACCGTTCTCTCCATCGAGCCGCTCGGGATCACCCGCGCCTGCACGAGCGTTCCTTCGATGATCAGAAACGCCAAGATGACCCAAAACCAGGAAACCACCTCGCGCCAGATTCGTTCGCTCGCAGTGGCGGCGCGCGGTTCCTTCTTTGCTCGATGCAGGGCGAACGCTTCTTCCACGTCAGCTTTCACGATGAGCCTCCACTTCGAGTTGCACCAGCTCGGTCGGATAGCTGCCGGTGTAGCACGACGTACAAAACTTTCCTTCGGTGTCTTCGAGCGCCGCTCGCATCGACTCGAGCGACAAGTATCCGAGCGAATCAGCGGACAGAAAATCGCGAATTTTTTCGACCGATTGCTGCGCAGCGATCAGCTCGTCGCGTCGCGGCGTATCGATGCCGTAGTAGCAGGGTGAAATCGTCGGCGGACAGCTGATGCGCACGTGGACTTCCGCAGCTCCGGCCTCGCGCACCAGGCGCACGATCTTCCGGCTCGTCGTGCCCCGCACGATCGAGTCATCGACCAGCACCACGCGCTGCCCCTCGAGCATCCGGCGGATGGGGTTCAACTTCAGCCTTACGCCGAAATCGCGAATGGCCTGTTCGGGCTCGATGAACGTGCGGCCAACGTAATGATTGCGTATCAGCCCCATGCGGAACGGGATGCCGGATTCGGCGGCATAGCCGACCGCCGCGGGTACGCCCGAGTCGGGCACGGGCGTGACCATGTCGGCGTCAACCGGATGCTCGCGCGCGAGCAAGCGCCCCAGCTGCTCGCGGCTCTGGTTCACCGGGCGCCCGAACACGACGCTGTCGGGCCGCGAGAAATACACGTGCTCGAAAATGCAGTATTGATGGTGCTTCTCCGGCGCAAAGCGGATCGATTCAATACCGCCGCGCGAAATCCGCACCATCTCGCCCGGCTCGACTTCGCGAACGTATTCGGCGTCGATCAGATCGAAGGCACAGCTTTCTGATGCGGCGACCCATGCGCCGTCGATGCGCCCGAGGATGAGCGGGCGGAATCCGCGAGGGTCCCGAATGGCGTACATTTCCTCGCGCGTGAGGAGAAGCAGAGAGTAAGCGCCTTCCACTTGACTGAGCGCATCGGCAAGCGCGCCCGGGAGGTTTCGTTGGGCGCTGCGCGCGATCAGATGCACGATGACTTCCGTGTCGCTCGTGGTTTGAAAAATCGAGCCTCGATGTTCAAGGCGGCGGCGCAGTTCGAGCGCGTTCGTCAAGTTGCCGTTATGGCCGAGCGCGAGCTTCCCTTTGTTGCAGTCGATCACGACCGGCTGCGCGTTTGTGACGGTCGTTTCGCCGGCGGTCGAATAGCGCGTGTGGCCGATCGCAGCGAAGCCCGGAAGGCGCCCCAGGACCCCGGGCGTGAAAATTTCCTGGACGTGCCCCAGGCTCTTGTGCACGTGAAGTTCGACTCCGTCGCTCGAGGCGATCCCCGCCGATTCCTGGCCGCGATGCTGGAGCGCGTACAGACCGAGATAGGTCAGCTTGGCGGCTTCGGGGTGGCCGAAGATACCGGAGACGCCGCAGTGATCGTGGAAGTGGTCGTCCTGAAGCGTGTGGGTTTTCAAACTCATGCGCTCTCGAGTGCTTTCCCGAGCGATTCTCGCCAGACTTGGCGGAACGAATCTTCCTTCCCCCGTATCAGGAGGGCACCCCGATGTTGGATGCGAAACTCGCCCGACGTGACCGTGCCGATTCGCCGACTCTTGACATTGTATTGTGCCGCAATTCGATCGACGCGGGCAAGTGACACCGGTGAAATCGACACCACGGCTCGCGCACCGCGCTCGCCAAAAAGCGCTGCCTCGGCCGGGATGCCGTCGAGCGGTCCCCCCGGTGGGTTCGCACCGGGCGGATCGAGATTAATCTCGGCCGATAGGCCATCGGCACCGAAGCAGGACTCCGCCACGGTGACGGCCAGGCCGCCGTCACTTACATCATGCGCGGAAACGATGGCGCTTTCGCTCGCAAGCTCGA
>DATMRE010000043.1:0-3510 GCA_035566475.1 Verrucomicrobiia bacterium
GTAAGCTCAAGCATCCGAGCCGATCCAGGACGCTCAGGAGCTTCCTCGATAATTGATTTGCCAAGAAGCAAGACTCGGTCCACCGCGCTACCCGGTAGCCGGCCTTTCTACATCATCCGCCGTAGGCGCATAGTGAAACGATGGTTATTTTCAAATGTCCCTATTGCCGGACCGAATATGAGATGACGACGGCTCGTCTGTCGTTCCAGCTGCGTAGCTACGCCAAGTGCCAAGTTTGTTATCAAACCATGTACAGCTGGAATTCCCGAAACGTGCCCATGTTCAAATTCGTGAATGCATCCAAGGGCGAGACATCCGACATCCAACCGTAACTTGAGCTCGGGATTGAAGCACCGCAGGCGCAGTCGGTTCGGCAGGAAAGTCGGTCAAGAGCTGCTCGAGGGCCTCTTTTCCTGCCCGGTTTGCAGCCTCAACGGTCTTTGGTGTCACCCACTATTGCGGAGCCCTGCAGAGATACCATTGATGGTAAGCTGGATCCCACGCAACACTTGCTCGTTGACGCCGCTCGCTCGGTGCTGCTTCAAGAGCTCGATTTGGATGTGGTTCAGCGGATCCAGGTACGGGAACCTGTTGCGTATCGAGCGATCGAGCAACGGATTATCCTCCAAGAGCTTGCGATGATCCGTCACGGCGAGCAGGGTCTCGATCGAGTCGTAATGCTCCCTGCGAATGCGTTCGAAGATCGCCTCTCGTAGCACGACGTCCGCGACGAGCTCGGCATAACGGGACGCAATCGCTATGCTGCTCTTCGACAGCACCATGTCCATGTTCGACAACAACGTCTTGAAGAACGGCCATTCCCGATACATGGCTTTCAGGACCTCAATGCCGTCAGTTGGATGTTCGGCGATCCAGGTTTTCACCGCCGTTCCAAAGCCATACCATCCCGGCAACATGAGCCGGCATTGGGCCCAGCTGAAGACCCAGGGAATGGCCCTGAGATCCTCGATCTTTCTCGTTTTCTTGCGCGACGCGGGGCGACTGCCGATGTTCAGCGTGGAAATCTCGCTGATCACCGTGGATGCCCAAAAATACTCCTCGAAGCCTTGGGTCTCGTACACGAGGCCGCGATAGGCCTCGTATGCGGCGGCCGACAGCGCCTCCATCGCGGTCAGATATTCTTCACGCGGAGCGCTTCGGTTCGGCTGCAGCAGCGTGGCTTCCAGCGTCGCGGCGACCAGAATCTCCAGATTTCGCCGACCGACCTCGGCATTCGAGTATTTGCTTGAAATGATCTCTCCCTGCTCAGTGACGCGGATCTGCCCCTGCACCGCGCCGCCGGGCTGTGCCAGAATGGCGTCGTAGCTCGGCCCGCCGCCGCGCCCGACCGACCCGCCCCGGCCGTGGAAGAGGCGAAGCTTGACACCATGGCGTTGGCACTCCTCGATCAGGCCGATCTCCGCCTTGTAGAGTTCCCATCCAGAGGTGACGAAGCCGCCATCCTTGTTGCTGTCGGAATAACCTAGCATCACCTCCTGCACACCGCCTCGGCTGTCGACGAGACGCCTATATTCCGGCAGCGCCAGCGCCCGGTCCGTCACCACGGCGCAATTGCGCAGGTCTTTGATCGTTTCGAAAAGCGGCACGATGTCGATCTCGCATTGCCCGTCTGGCCTCACTAGACCGACCTCCTTGAGCAGCAGCGCCACCTCGAGAAGGTCGGAGACTTCCTCAGCCTTGGAAATGATGCAGCTGGGAATAGCCGACCGGCCGTAGACAGCATGAATCTGCGCTGCCGTTCGGAACACCATCAGCTCCGCATTCGTCTCCTCGGAATAAGTCGCGAACGGAGACACGAGCGCCCGCGCTGTGGTGAGTTCGCGTGCAAGAACGGCGATGCGCATCGTCTCCGGAAGCTCAAGATAGCGCGTCCCTGGCGCCACCGCCTCCACGAGCTCTGCGATCGTACGCTCGTGGACGTCGGAATTCTGTCGCAGGTCGACGCTCGCCAAGTGAAAACCGAAGCAATCGATGGCCCGCCGCAGGCTGCGGAGCCGCCCGCGCGCGAGCACGCGTGATCCATTCTCCGACAGCGACTGGTCGAGAATACGCGGTTCGTCCCGAAATTCGGCCGGGTTTCGATAAGGGGGCGCCTCGCCGGCGGGACGTCTTTCCGCCACGAAGAGATCGAGCGCGCGCGCCGTCGCTGCTACACGTGCATAGATGCCAGAGATCGCCAGTCGATAAGGCTCCTCTCGGCGATGGGGCGATCGATCGGGAGAGCGCCCGGCAAGTTCTCGCAGCTCTGAGGATACGCCAACGATCGTGTTGCTGAGCGACAGCTCAGCCCCAAGCTCATGAAGCTCGTCAAGATAAAAACGGCATGCGCGCGTACTCTGCATGCGCAACGTCTCGCCCAGCACCTCCGCGGTGACGAAGGGATTGCCGTCGCGATCCCCGCCGATCCAACTCCCAATCCGCAGGAATGATGCCAGCTCGACGGCGCGGTCGGCCGGATCAGCGGCCTGGAGATCGTCCTGCAATGCGCTGAATAGACGCGGGACCTCCCGTAAGAACGTGTAATCGTAATAGGACAGGCCGTTCGCCACTTCGTCGAGCACCGTGAGCCTGTTCCGGCGCAGCATGCTTGTCTGCCACAGGGTCAGTACGGCTTGCCGCAGCCGTTCGTTGCTGGCTGCCATCTCCTCATGCGTAAGTTGGACGCGTTCGCGCCGGTCCAGTAGATCCGCGATCTCCATTTCCCGATCGAGTGTGCTCTTGCGCCGCACTTCCGTCGGGTGCGCTGTCAGCACAGGACTGACCAGTGCTTCGGCGAAAAAAGCCCCGAGCTCCGCCGCGCCGATACCAGCATCCTGGGCACGGTCTATCGCATGGGCGATGGTTCCCGCGCGCGGCGCCGCCCCGGCGAGGGTATGCGCGCGAGTTCTGCGAATGTGATGCTGATCCTCGGCGATGTTCGCGAGGTGTGAGAAGTAGCTGAACGCCCGTACGATCTGCACTGTCTGACCGGGCGACAGATCGTTCAGGATGGCCTCCAACGCGCGCCGCGCCGTCTCGTCATTGTCGCGGTGGAAGCGGATCGACGTTTGCCGAATGCGTTCGACGATATCGAAGACCGCTCCTCCCTCCTGTTCTCGGACAGTGTCGCCAAGAATACGGCCGAGCAACCGGATGTCGTCCCGCAGCGGCCGGTCCTTTCCAGAGCCTTCGATAGTCTCATTCATATCTGCGATTTGTTCTGTCGCCACGATCGAAACGCCCTCAACGCACAAAAGCTCATTGTGCAGCATAGCTCGGCGTGGAGCTTACGGCGATCAGATTGTCGATCAACGCCTGGACGACAGCGCTATTTTCCCGTCGCGCGCTCGACCAGGCCGAGCGGATGTTTATCGCCGTTCCCATCGATGCCGAGGGCGGCTGCAAGACCTCGGAGCCCAGGACCTCAAAGGTATCGCCGAGCTAGTACGGGCGTGGGCGCTGCGGGCGAGTTCGGTGGAAAGCCGGTTCGAGGTCCGCTCGGCCTGGTCG
>DATMRE010000044.1:0-4382 GCA_035566475.1 Verrucomicrobiia bacterium
ATCGCATAGATTCTTGGCGAGGCGGCCAGAGCTCCGACCACCACCGGAATGTCATAGCGGCGTCCGCGGGAGTTGACGACGTTGGTGAAGAGAAAGGCTCGGCGCTCGTCTTCTGGAATGCCACCCAGGAACTGCCAGCGCACGAGTGGATGCAGCTCGGTGTCCTTGTTGATTGGCCGGTCGATGCGAACGAGCAGGCCATTCTTCTCGAGCACGGCGAGGTGGGTCTGGAAATCGAGGCTTGGCCCGTTCACCGGCTGCTGAGCGCGATCGATCATTCGAAAGCTCCAAGCGGGGTCGTCTGATAGAGATCAGCCTGGCTTCCGCACTATCTTGAGACGAGCACGAGGATGACCGCAAACACCGCGGTCACGACGAGTTGCAGAAGTTGCCATCGCAGGCAGATGCGGAAGATCTCGCCATCCCGCCCCTTCACGTTCGCGAGCGAGGAGGTGTAGGCGATCTGCGTGGGCTTCAAAGCGTTATTCGGTCCCATGGTAACCACGGTCACAATCCCGACCAGCAGCACGAGCGGAACGCCGAGCACTGGCGCAATGGCAACCTGCATCCGCGAGAACAGGAAATCACCGGGCAGCCCCTGCCCGAAGGCCAGGCCCCCCAAGAATGCCAAGGCGGGATAAAGTGAGGCGTAGATGAACTTTCCCCCGCTGGCAATTATCTTGCCGACGAGCGCGATCTGCCCCGTGTCCACCATCAGATAAACAATTCCGCTTCCGACGGCAAGGGTGGCCAAGCTTCTCGAGCTTCGCCGGCTGGCAGCCACGAGGTCCTTGGCGGGATTGGCATTCTTCGAGCGGAAGAAATAACAGACCAGCGCAGTGATGAAGATAAAAAAGCCGGCGGTCGTAACGATGTTGATCGCAACGGGGCTGTATCCCCAGGCGGCTACGCTGAACTGAAAGTGGTTGAGTCCGCCGGCGACGCTCGGCACTCGGCTCAAAACCACGAGCAGCATGCCCAGGATCAACGGTGCGAAAGCTTTGAAGCGCATCGAGGCGGAATAGCGGGGCTCTGGCGATGCCGATCGCGCTCGGCCCACGACGCTTGGGGCGGACTGCCGCTTCGCGACTGACCCGTACAGGTAAAGCCCGGCAAGCGACATTGTTGCTCCGGCGATCAACATCAGAATGTAGTAGGCCGGCCAAACCTGCGTGAAAAGGATGATAGCCAAGGTATTGCTGCCACCCACGAGCCAAAATAGGATCTGGGAGTCCCAGTCGAAAAATCGGAACCTCAGAATTTTCAAAAAGCCCAACAGGGAGAGGAAGACAAGCGGGATGCTCAACAGGCCGGCTACGTGGGCGATGTCCACGACCGGCACATGGCTTGCGGCGTTCGAGATGTTGGGCGCGATGAATAGGCTGTTGAAGGGCAGCGTCCATGAAAAATAGACTAGGTAGCTCGAACAGGCGTAAACCCCGTCAAAGCCAAGCTCGACCAACCCGGGAATGGTCACCGGATAGGTGGCAAAACCGTTGAAGGCGCCGATGAACCCGCCCACGATGGCGACCAGGGCGACGGCCCTGCCCTTCTGGTCCCAGCTTGAGAGAATTGATTGGACAGAATCGAGCAGGATCTCAAGCAATCCCGTGCTGCGGTAAGCCTGTCCGAAGATGTGTCCGGTGTAGAGGACCATAAAGCCCGTCCACATCGCCAAATCGCCCCAGAGCGACGCCTCGATGCTCGCGAGCAGCGACATGTGGTAAAAGGTGAGAACGATCACAAGCTCGACGGTCCAGGCGGAGAGGCTTGCTCGGAAGGCATCCAGCTTGAAAATTAGAAACGCCGAGAACAACACCACGAAGGGCAGCAGCGTGATGATGATCTTGACGGCGGTATTCACCGTAACCCTCCGCGGCGGAATAGCGACGAGCGACGAAGAATGGGCGCAGATTGCGCCGCCCATCCGCGGGACGTTGGTGCGCCTCCGCCCGGCAATCCACCCGAGATCACCACTGACGTCCCGACGCGCGCGCACCGATGGCATGCGCTCCCCGCCTCTGCCAACCAGGCACCGACCGCGTGCCGCTGGCGGCGCCTCGGGGTTCGGTCGGCCAGTCGGGCGGTCGGAACTGCCTCGACTGCGATCCAGGCTGAAACCGTCCAATCAAGCGTGCCAAGTGTATACTCCGAGCTGCTGGGAACCCAAGAGCGAACTCCCGGCCAGGCGAGAAGCAGTCTTCACATACCGGGTGTGCGGAGGGAGGTTCCTTGAGGATCGACATTCACGCCCACTACTTCCCGCTCGAATATCTCGATCGGCTGGACCGCTACGGAGGGAGTCAGCAAAGTCTATTCATACGCAAAAATGGGATGGCTTCAACCACTGCCGGCGACCTCGAAGCCCACTTCCGCACCATGGATCTCGCAAAAGTGGACATGCAGGTGCTTTCAGCCTCCAGTCAGCTTCCGTACTTTGCCGAGGAGAGCCACGCGGTCGATGCCGCCAGGCTCGCCAATGACGCGTTTGCCGGGCTCGTCCGCGAGTGCCCCAAGCGCCTCGCGGCCTTCGCCTGCGCGCCGCTTCCACACCTAAAGGCAGCGATCGAGGAAATCCGACGCACGCTCGACGATCTGGGCATGGCCGGCGTGACCGCGGGCACGACCGTCCTGGGAAAAAGCGTGGCCAATCCGGCCTTTGACGAATTCTTCGCCGAGCTCAACCGCCGCAAAGCAGTTCTCTTCCTCCATCCCACGGGCGGAAGCGCCGGATCGCAGCTGATCGAGTCGAGCAAGCTCACCTGGCCGATCGGCGCCCCGCTCGAAGACACGATCTGCCTGCTGCAACTCATGCAGGAGAATATTCCCAGCCGATTTCCGGACGTTAAGATCATTTTGCCCCACCTCGGCGGATTTGCTCCTTTCCTGACGGTCCGCCTGGACCAATTGCAGGATCGTTTTCTGCCACTGTCTGCCGTTCCTCCGAGTGTTCAGGCAAAGCGTTTCTGGTACGACACGGTGAACGCCAATCCGTGGGCGCTCAGGTGTACTCAGGAAGCGGCCGGCTCGGATCGCCTCTTGCTCGGAACGGACTACCCGTTCTGGCGCGATGGTGCGTTCCAACTCTGCGTGGACTACGTGAAGGAAGCCGGACTACCGGCGCAAGACGTCGATCGAATCCTCGGCGGGAACGCCGAACAATTGTTGGGGTTCTAGAGCTGGGCTTTGCCAGGACTCGGGGAGCGGGGCGGTTCAGCCAGCCGGCTCTCCCAATGCCGTTCGAAACACCCTCCGCAAGAACACGTGAATCAGGTGCCGCTTGTAGTCGACGCCGCCTTCGTGGTCGGCGACCAGATCGGCGGCGTCTCCGATGGCGTCGGCGGCCTGAGGCAGCCTTCGCTCAACTTCTTGACGAGAGCCGGTCAGCAATTGCTCGGCGCCGAGTGCGCGGGTCGGGAAAGGGCACGCGCAACCCAGGGCAACTCGAGCATCTGTAAAGGTGCGGCCTTCGTCCGGAGTCTCGAGCCACAATCCCAGACCGAGCGTCGGGCGCTCATGCACTTGGAATTTCATGTACGCGGCCCGGTGCGTCGGTCTGGCGCAAGGGATCATGATCTTCGTAAGGATCTCATCCGGCATGAGGTGATTCGCATATGCGCCCGAGACGAGCTTGTCGATCGTCAATTCCCGCGTGCCAGTCGATCCCTCCAACCTTACCGTACCACCCAGAACCAGGAGCAGCGTGGCTGGATCGGAATGCGGCTCGGCAAAACAAAGATTACCCCCTAACGTTCCGGTGTTACGCACTCGGACGTTGGCCACCTGCGATTCCATATCCGCGAACACGGGCTGCCTTTGACGCACGAGCGAGCAGCGTTCGATGCTGCGATGCGTCGATGTGGCCCCGATCACAACCGAGTCCTCGCCCGCGCTGATCGAATCGAGGCCGGGAATAACCTTGAGATCAATCAAGTGCCGATAGCTCAGGGCGCGATGCTTCATGGCCAAGAGCAGTTCCGTCCCACCCGCGTAGATGCCCGCCTCCTCCCCGTAATGCGCCAGCATCTGCGAGGCCTCCGCTGTGCAGGCGGGCTGGTGGATTTCGAAACGAGAGAGAGGAGTCATGGCTTGCGCCCGCCGGGACGCTCGTCGGGGCTCGAGGCGCGCCTATTTTTCTCTTGCAAAGCTCTCCAGACGCGCTCCGGAGTCAACGGCAGCCGTCTGATCCGGACCCCCGCCGCTTGGTACAACGCGTTCGCCAAACAGGGAGAGATGGGATTCAGGGCGCCCTCGCCTCCTCCCTTGGCTCCGTAGGGCCCGACACCGTCGCGATTTTCAACCAGTTTCAGCTGGATCGTGCCAGACAAGTCGGAGAATCGCGGCACTCGATATTCGAGTAGCGTTCCGTTGGTCAACTGCTG
>DATMRE010000045.1:0-4467 GCA_035566475.1 Verrucomicrobiia bacterium
GGCCGTTCGGCGAGAATCCAGGTGTCCTTGCTGCCTCCGCCCTGCTGCAAGGAAACCACGAGCGAATCGCCGGATTGTGTGACGCGTGTGAGAGCGCCGTGCATCACGGCATACGAATCGCCCTGCGCGGCGAGATAGGAGCGCAGGACCGAACGGCGAGGGAGCATCTGGCCGTCGACGAGGGCCGGCATTGTGCAGGTTGCGATTTGATTCTGTCCAACGTACTTGTCGGGATGAGCTTTCATCTTCTCGATCAATTCGGCGATCTGCGCGCGCGTGAGAGTGTGTGCAAAAACAGGATCTTCCCCGGCCGTAGGGTAGGCGGATTTTATTACCATCACGCTGATATGATCGATTACGTACCGGAGTTCTTTCGGCTGGCCGCACCACCACGTGGGAACCGAAGGAAGCTGCAGTTCCTCATCTAGCAAACCCCGGCAAAGCGCAGGCAGAAATGGAAGAAACCCGGGAGCCTGCAGCACGCCAGCGCCCAAGGCGTTGGCGACCGCCACGTTGCCCACGCGGATCGCTTGCAGGAGTCCTGGCACGCCCAGGTAAGAACCCGCGTAGAGCTCGACCGGATCGCAGAAGCCGTCGTCGACTCGCCGAAGAATTACGTCGACCCGTTGCAATCCGCCGAGAGTTTTCAGGTAGACATGGTTGTCGCGGACGGTCAGATCGTTCCCTTGGACGAGCGAATAGCCCAAATAACGCGCCAGGTAGGAGTGCTCGAAATAGGTTTCGTTGTAAGGCCCCGGAGTCAGCAAAACGACGTGCGGGTCTTCGCGGCCTGCGAGCGACAGTGACGCCAGAGAATCTCTCAGTGATGCGAAAAACGGCGCGAGCCGCTCGACGTTGCACTGGCGAAACAGAGACGGCAAGGCACGCGATAAAACGATGCGGTTCTCAAGAGAATAGCCCGCGCCCGAAGGAGCCTGCGTGCGATCGCTGAGAACTTCGTACTGGCCGGCGGAATCTCGGACGAGATCCGCCGCGTACAAATGGAGCCAGCGGTTCTGAGGAAGGCGAATGCCGTGGCAAGGCCGCAAAAACCCCGGATTGGCCCAAACCAGCTCCGGCGGCAGGAGTCCCTCCGCAACCGATTTGGCAGGCCCATACAGGTCCCTCAGCAGTTCGTCAAGCAGCCGCGCGCGCTGGGTCAGCCCTTCCGAGACATGATTCCATTGCCCGGAAGGGATCAACAGCGGAATGAGGTCGAGACTCCATGGGCGATCGAGCCCGCTCGGATCGCCATACACGTTGTGCGTGACTCCGTTTTCGTGAATGAGCCTCTTGGCCTGCTCCCACCGTTGTCCGAGTTCCCCGGGGCCGAGCTCGTCCAGCATCGAGATGAACTGCCGCCAGTGGGGCCGCAGCGAGCCATCGGCTTCGATCATTTCATCCAGAACGCCAGGATCGCTCGCGTAACCTCGGGCCAGGCTTGACGGGCCGTTTTGATTCGCTTCCACGGTGTCGTGAGGAGTTGGAGTAGGCATGCTGAAATCGTCTTCTAGGGAGCCCTTAGGTCCAAGGTGAAGGGAAACTCTTTGCTGATGTTCGCTTGATCCGCGGTCATTGGTCCCGGGGTGTGGCCGAACTTGAAAAATCTGGACGCTCGGCGGCTTTCTGCTTCGTAGGCATTCACTGGAAACCGATCGTAGCTCCGGCCGCCGGGATGAGCCACGTGGTAGGTGCACCCGCCAATCGAGCGCCCGGACCAGTTATCCAGAATGTCAAACACCAGAGGCGCATGAACTCCGATCGTGGGGTGCAGCGAGGTCGCAGGCTGCCAGGCGCGATATCGCACCCCGGCTACAAATTGGCCGTTCGTTCCGGTCGGATGAAGCGGCACGCGCTTGCTGTTGCAGGTCACGACGTGCCGCAGATCGACCATTCCGTTCACCAGCACCTGCATCCTTTCCACCGAGGAATCGACATAGCGCACCGTCCCGCCGGCGCTCGATTCCTCTCCCAGCACATGCCAGGGCTCGATGGCCCGCCGGAGTTCGAGCTCGATGCCCCGGTGCTCGATTGTTCCGTACGCCGGGTAGCGAAATTCGAATTGCGGCGCGAGCCATTCGAGTCTGAAAGCATAACCGGCGTCCTCCAGGTCCCGAACAACGTCCTCCATGTCCTGGCGCACGAAATGCGGCAGCAGGAAACGATCATGGATCTCCGTGCGCCATCTCACCAGGGGTTCTCGATAAGGCTGTTTCCAGAACTTGGCGATCAGGGCCCGAAGCAGCAGATGTTGCGTGAGACTCATCCGGGCATGCGGGGGCATCTCGAAGGCTCGCATTTCCAGCAGTCCGAGCCTGCCCGACGCAGATTCGGGAGCATACAACTTGTCGATGCAAAACTCGACGCGGTGCGTGTTGCCGGTCGCATCAATCAGAACGTTCCTAAAGATGCGGTCGACAAGCCACGGCGGACACACGGTGTCCTCCGGAATCTGTCGGAACGCAATCTCGAGTTCGTACACTTGATCGTTCCTCGCTTCGTCGACGCGGGGCGCCTGGCTCGTGGGACCTACGAACAGCCCGCTGAACAGGTACGACAGGGCTGGGTGATTGTGCCAATATCCGACGAGGCTGCGAAGCAAGCCCGGATTGCGAAGCAAGGGGGAATCGGCAGGAGAGGGACCGCCGACGATCGTATGATTGCCACCGCCGGTGCCCGTGTGCCGCCCGTCCAGCATGAATTTCTCTGTCGCCAACCCGGAAAGTCGCGCTTCCTCATAAAGAGCGGTTGTGTTCTCGACCAGATCTTCCCAGGACGCAACCGGTTGAGTGTTCACTTCTATGACCCCGGGGTCCGGCGTCACTCTGATTGCGTTGATGCGCGGATCGTTCGGCGGTGCGTAGCCCTCCACAAGCACCGGGATGTCGAGGTCCCGAGCCGTATCTTCGATTGCCGCAACGAGTTCAAGGTAGTCCTCGAGACAGCGCTGCGGCGGCATGAAGACTCGCAATGCTCCGTCGCGGGCTTCCGTGCACAATGCCGTGCGGATGATCGACGGCGCTGATTCCCCTGCGGCCGGAGGCCGATCGGGTGGATGGGATTCTCTGGCCGCGGACCGCGGCACTCCTTCCTCGGGCCCCAATATCTGTTCGATAAATCCCTGGGGAAATCGCGGCTCCGGAGCTCCCGTGAGGTATAGCTGACTCGACATTGAAGCGCGGGCGGGCAAGGTTGGCCGGTCCGCCATCGGATCTTGTTCGTGGATGAGAGAGTCGTCCGACTCTTTTGCCCACGGAATCGAATCGAGCGGCAACCGGTAACCCATGGGCGAATCGCCGGGGACCAGGTACATCTTCTCGGGCCTGAAAAACCACGCGCTGCTCGCCCACGTGGCTCGCTCGTTCGGGCCATCGCCGCGCCGCAGCGGGAGCGCGTACCCTACGATCTGCTCGAGCCCCTGCTCGAAAATGCGCGCCAAGCGTGCTCGCTCCTGTTCATCCTTCAGCTTGCTCTCCAGGGGATTGACGTTGACGGGAAGCCGTCGCTCTTTCCAGAGGTAGTACCAGGTATCTTCGTATCCGGGGAGTGCCTGCGCTGAGTTCACCCCCAATCGCTCGGCCAGCGCGACGATGAAAGCTTGCGAATCACTCGAAGACAGTTTACGGGAATCGTTTGCGCCGGCCACGAGAGCCGGATTGCGCCAGATCGGCTCGCCGTCCTTGCGCCAGTAGAGGCCCAGTGCCCACCGAGGAAGCGATTCGCCCGGATACCACTTGCCCTGCCCGTAATGAAGGAATCCGCCTCGAGCGAATCGGCGGCGGAGCCGGCGAATCAGCTCATCGGCGCGCTTGTATTTCTCCGGACCGAGAGCATCGGTATTCCATTCGGCCCCGTCCATGTCGTCGACGGAGACGAAGGTTGGCTCGCCTCCCATGGTCAGCCGAACGTCCTGCGACTGCAAATCGGCGTCCACCTGATGCCCGAGCGATTCGATTCGGGTCCACTGCTCATCACTGTATGGCTTGGTCACGCGCGGATCCTCGTGAAGGCGCGTGACCGACATCGAAACCTCGAACTCGTCCTTCGCCCTGCTGCCGGTTCCGTTCGTCGCCTCAGGATCCGCATCGACAACCGATTCGTCGTCGGCCGAGAAGAACCCTGTGATCGCCGCCGCGGCAACAGGATCGGCCGAGCAGGCCAGCGGAATATGCCCTTCGCCAGCGAGCAATCCGGAAGTCGGGTCGAAGCCGATCCAGCCTGCTCCCGGGAGGTAAACCTCGGCCCAGGCGTGGAGGTCCGTGATGTCCACGTTCGTTCCGCCGGGGCCCTCGAGCGGCTTGATATCCGGCACCAGCTGGATCAGATAGCCGGAGACAAACCGTGCCCCCAGTCCGAGACGACGGAACAATTGCACGAGGAGCCAGGCGCTATCGCGGCACGAACCGCTTCCGACCGCGAGCGTCTCCTCGGGCGTCTGAATCCCCGGCGCGACGCGGATCAAATATT
>DATMRE010000046.1:0-2670 GCA_035566475.1 Verrucomicrobiia bacterium
ACCGTTGCTGCTGCTGACGATGACCGGCCGGCCGGAAGTCAGGATCACCTCGATTGTAATCGAGGATCGAAGTTCGAACCTATTGACAGCCTGGCGACCTCGCCGTCAGCGGCGGAGGCGAACCGTATTCGGATTGCGGTATGCTTGAAGTCAATCCATTGACCAATGTGCCACGGGATATCTGAGCCGCGCTTAGGAGCGCGTTTAGTTTCGTGGCAAGCCGACCGACCCCGAAAATTCCACCCACGATGGGAAATGTGATTACGCATTCATTCGAATCTGACATCTGGCTGGTCCTTCACTCTCTGCGAGTAGCGGCTCGTGAGCGTCCCGCGCCTCAAGCCGGGAATGTGGGTTAACGCGGTTGGTCTGGGGAGACCGGAGAGTCGGATTGGGAAGCAGGCTCGGCCGTCGTCCGACTGTTCGAAGATAGGGAACCATGTGCGATGAGGCCGATGAGCACCGCTCCCGCTAGCGCCAGATAGATCAAGAAATGCGATGCGCGGGGGCTAATCGTGCGGTCGGCGCTACCGGAAGGTTGAGCGTTCTCCCGGTCCTCATCGGTTGGGGGCAACAGCTCAACGAGCTTCGTCGCCATTCGCCGGATCTCTAGTGAGGTCCAGTGCCGATCAGGCAGACGAGCGATCATCCGAGCTAGCTGATCGATCGCCGCCTCCCTGGCCAAATGAGATAATCGAGCCGCTTCACGCCGTGGATCGACGTCCAACCGCGACAGCGCCGACAACACGGTTAACGGAATACCTTCTATCTCCTCACCCACCAAGGCAAAGAGAAACGGGTCCATTTCCGGAAGTTCCGGCGCGTAGGCATGACGAAGGGCCATTGAACCAACTCCTTGACGGGCGTTACTCATAAATCGAGACTTGCGGCGAATTCCGGCCCCAGAAACAGCGGCCGGATTTGACCTCTCGACCCACCGATTGCACGCGGGGGAGCCCCGTTATGGTGCTCGCAATCGGAGGGCAGATGCGACCAGGTGGAGCGCGTACTCGAGAGCTTGGCGGTCGACGCCCTCGCTCTTCATGAGGAGCGCTCTGATAGAACCAGCGAGCAGCTCTGCGATCGAGTACTCCTCAATCGCAAACCGCTTCAGAGCGTACCCCGCCCGGGCACGAGCTATAGACGATGCGGCTGTTCGGCCTGCGTCGTCACCCCTTTAGCGAGATCCGGAGCCGCGATGACGCCACCCTCGCTCGCTCCGGCGGGAGCACCACCGAGCTTCTCCGGCTGGTGAATGTCGGCCCATTTTTTAAAGCCTTTGGCACGGCTATCTGCCAGGGAAATATACATCTCGATACCTTTTCCAATTCAGGTCAAACTAGATATGGTCTCTATTTTAAATTTTACTCGGCATTTCGCAGATGGGCAAAATATTTTGGCAAATTTTCCCGACACAAATGATTTTGATTTCCCGTTGTGTCCTTCAGAATTGATTTGGATATCTCACCAAGGCTCTCATTTATAAAGAGAGCCTTGGTGAAGGGTTCGGTGGGCGGACGACTTGCGAAACCGCACCCGCTCGCCACCCAGCTTCTTCATTTGCTCACCACGGAGGGCTCGGCGCTCCGTGGCAATCCCGCGACGGCGAGGATTGGCGGTATGGAAAAAAAGCGGCTTCAGCGTCCGGCGGTTGGTCTCACTCCGGCAAAACCTGTTTTCCGGAAGCGGCGCCGACTCCCGCTCGCCGGAGAACGCCAAGCCCGCCGCCGTAACAGCAGCACTACCTGGGGTCCGTCCCGATCCGACCGATCGGCGCGCGCGGCCGCCCTTCCGCTGAATATAGGAGCATCGCTTATCGTGGTCTTGCTGTTGTCGGTCGGGCTGTGGGCGGCAATCTTGGGCGCTGTCGCTTCGTCGGCTTCGGCTGTGCTGGGATAACCGATCTCCCGGCGAGGGGTTCACAGTCGAGGTACGCAGCAAGGTGTCCCGACACCATTCACGCCGGCTAGCGACGGACATTCCAGAGACGCGCGTCGGCACTCGTCGTGTCCGGTGATGGCGACAACGTCTGATCGTTCCCGAGAAGCCATTGCGCGCTGCCGGCTGCAGCGGGGAACTGCCGTAAGTGGCCTTCCCAGGAAGTGGCCGCCTGCGCGCCTTCGTCTCGCCTCCGCACACTGTCGCGAAGGAGCCGGTCTTTGTCGCGGAAGAGGAATTGCTGGAGCCGTCGAACAGTCTCGAAAAGCGTTGTCGCTCGTACGGGGGACCGACGGTTCGAATCTCCTTCCCTCCAGCGGGGAGTCCGGTGCGAACCTGACTTCTTCGATCAGAGGCGCGAAGGTTTGAGCCCGGCTGCCAGAGGTGCTGGGCAGCTTATTCGCGACACCGCCTCAGGGCGCACATTCGTGAGACATGAGCCAAATCTCTCATCCGGCGGGCGCACCTGGCTCCAGCCCCGAGAATCTCGCGTTGCGAGCGCTCTTGGATAAGCATGCCCGCACCGGGAGCTAGTCCGAGAAGTCGACCGAGAAGCCTGAAGCTCCGAGCGTAGGGCTGCCCTAGTCGGCAGGCTGGGTTGTTTGCTGTCCTTCGCGGAGCGCCTGCCTCCGATCGCTGTACGCTTTCGCAAACTCGGCGCCGAGTAAGAGGATCTGGGCCGAGTAGTAGACCCATACCAAGACGATGATCAGCGCGCCCGCAGCGCCGTAG
>DATMRE010000047.1:0-27107 GCA_035566475.1 Verrucomicrobiia bacterium
CTTCTAGCGGCCCTTAAACAAACACTCATAATCCCTGTGAACTTCCCGCGGTACACATTTGTTCGTCCGGTTGAGAGTCAAGGACTAACGCGCCTCCGTACGCTGTTCAGGAATGGACCACTTCTTCCATTTCGGGACTTCTACACGCAAAACCAAATTGGAGGATATTCGGGTAGTGGATGAGTGACTCGAGGCCATTGATTCTAAATCAGGTTAAGGAAAATGTGTTTTTCGTAAATTTGGCCTGCCACTTGCGGCATGTCCTAAGGATAGGTGCGCTTGAGGGCAATCATGCATGCCAGGTAGAACTGACGAATTTCATATCTCTCTGGTCCGAGCCATTAATGAAGCCTCGCCCGACGGCATCCTGGTGGTGGACAGCAATGGCAGGATCATCTCCCACAATCAACGGTTTATCGACGTTTGGAAAATTCCCAGGGATCGCTTACAAGGAAAACAACCCGGCACTGCTGTGGGCGGAATCGATCAGCCGATCTTGTCTCATAACCTGGAGCAGGTGAAGGATCCGCAAGCTTTCCTCGAGCGCGTGAAACAGTTGTACGACGACCCCAGCTTGACCGATCACTGCGAAATTGAGTTGAAAGACGGCAGGACGCTGGAGCGCCACTCCTCCATCGTACGCGGCGAAAACGGCCACCACTTGGGACGAGTATGGTTTTTCCGCGATATCACTTTGCACAAGCAAAACGAGGCGGTACTTCAAAAGGCAAAGGAAGAAGCCGACGTTGCGAATCGCGCCAAGAGCGAGTTTCTGGCGAATATGAGCCACGAAATTCGTACTCCCATGAACGGAATCATCGGCATGACGGAGCTCGCCCTGGGTACCGAATTGACTCCTGAACAACGCGAGTATCTTTCCCTGTCGAAGAGTTCGGCTGACTCCCTTCTCTCGCTCCTCAACGATATTCTCGATTTGTCCAAGATCGAGGCCGGAAAGCTCGATTTTGAAACTATCGACTTCAACTTGCGCGATACACTCGATGATGTGATGCAAAGCCTGAGCCTGCGCGCCCATCAGAAGGGAATTGAGCTCGCTTGCCATTTGCTGCCGGATGTTCCCGAGGCCGTGCAAGGAGATCCTACCCGCTTGCGCCAAATTGTCGTTAACCTCGTGGGCAACGCGATTAAATTCACGTCGCTCGGCGAGGTTGTGCTTCGTGTGGAAACCGAATTACAAGCGGACGAGGTGGTCAATCTGCATTTTGCCGTGACAGATACGGGGGCTGGCGTGCCCCTGGAGAAGCAGCGGACCATCTTTGAAGCGTTCACGCAGGTGGATGGGTCAATCACCCGGAAACACGGAGGCACAGGATTGGGTCTAACCATATCCTCGCGCCTGGTCGAAATGATGGGCGGACGCATTTGGGTGGAAAGTGAACCTGGCCGTGGAAGCACGTTTCATTTCACCGCTCGTTTTCCACTGCGCAAGGGACCTCCACAGAAGCTCGAACCCGTCGATACGGAAATGCTCCGCGATCTGGAAACGTTGGTGGTGGACGACAACAGCACGAACCGGCGGATCATCCAGGAAATGCTCCTCGGTTGGGGCATGAAACCAATCCTGACCGAAGGTGGAGGCGAATCCCTAGAGGTCCTCGGCCGTTTCCAGGAGCGAGGAACCCCCTTGCGCCTCGTCTTGCTCGACTCGCAGATGCCCGCCATGGACGGATTCGGCGTAGCGCAACGAATTGCCGGGGATCCGAAACTTGCCGGAACCCTCATCATCATGCTGACGTCGTCCGGCAAACCGGGGGATGCTGCCCGGTGCCGGGAGTTGGGCATCAGCGGGTATCTGCCCAAGCCGGTCAAACGGACGGATCTTTTGGAAGCCATACGTGTCGTTCTCGGATTCGAAAAACAAGCTGAGAAGAGTCCGACTCTGGTCACCGTTCATTCGTTGCGTCAACAGAAAGCCCAGTTGAATATTCTATTGGCGGAAGACAACGCGGTGAACCAGAGACTGGCAGTTCGCCTCTTGGAAAAACGAGGACACATAGTGGTTGTGGCGGACACGGGAAAAATGGCCCTGGAATGCCTGGATCGGCAATCATTCGATCTTGTCCTGATGGACGTGCAAATGCCGGAAATGGACGGTTTGCAGGCCACTCTGGAGATCCGCAAAAGCGAGAAGATCAGCGGGAAGCACATCCCCATCATCGCCATGACCGCGCACGCGATGGTGGGGGACAAAGCGCGCTGCCTGGAGGCGGGGATGGATGATTACCTCTCCAAGCCTATCCAGAGTAATGATCTTTTTGCGACAATTGAGCGCATGTTTGCGGCGCCGGCTGAATTTTCCGTCGTTTGAGGAATTATTTATTTAGGACGCCGCGTCCGAACCCCGGCATACCATTCGCCTACCCGTCACGGAAAAACCCGGCGATCTTCGTGGTCGAGGATGACGCGCAAGACGGGCCGGACCCTGTGGACGCACACTGCTCGCCCTCACATGTGATTTCGGCCTACACCAAGCGGCACGCGGTCGTTCACGAGATCTTCGACACCATATGTTGCGCAACATCGAGGATCTGTTGCGAATGAAGCATCCGGGGATGGACGATGCCAACGCCGAAACGATGTGCGATGTTTTCGACAGCGAAGCCGACCTGACTCCCTGCAAACCTCTGCTGCCGGGCAACCTGTGACAGGCGCCGGCGAACCCGGACCTCCATCCCGGGATCGAAGGATTCAAGCGTCCTGCGCGCGCCATGCCTCACTGCACGATAGAGCCTGATGGGCAAGCAAATGCAACAAATTTACTTCAAGAGGCCGGAACCTTTGGATTCTGCGGCCATCAACCGGTTGCTGTCGGGCGGAATCGAGGGCGACGACAAACCCCATCCCCTAAGGCCCAGCGCGGCGGCGCGACGTAGACGATTGATAGAAAGCAGACCTGTTTCCAGAGCCTGGATGTGGCGGTCCCGAGTGCTCGGTGACCTGCCGACGAACTGAGAAAGGCGGACCGTTCGCAGGTCACGCGCGGTTGCCGGCTGCTGATACGTTAGAGCTCGATCTGATATTGAATAAATGGGGAGCGTTTGGCGACTCGTTCATAGAGGCGGCGAGCCGTGCCGTTAAACTCCTCTGTTTGCCAGTAGACTTCGGCTACTCGTTTCGCTTTCGCCGCCTGCACGACCGCGGAGATGAGCCGTCGTCCGACGCGTTGCCCGCGCGCAGATGGAATGACAAATAAATCCTCGATATAGCAATTCCCGCCGACCGTGAAGGTCGAGGGATGGTAGAGAAAGTGAACCAGCCCGAGCGCCGCGGCGTTTTGTCCTATGGCCAAAAGGCCTTCCACCTCGTACGTTGTTGTGAGGCGCTTCCAAGTGAATTCGGTCGTTTCTTGCGGGATGGTCGTTTGGTAGAACTCAAGATAGCCCTTCCAGAGTGGCTCCCAGTCTCCGCGGTCGTTGATACCGATCGGGCGGATGACGAGGTCGGATATTGACTGACCGGTCGTCATCAAATTCCACCGACGCAGAATCGAGTCTTTCTCAGGTCGGGTTCAACTCCTGTCCGCACCCATTTAGATTCGCTCCTTGGAAGTCCTAAACTCATCGTGCTGTTTTCCATGTTCTCGACCTCGCTGGAACTCCGGGCGTACGAGCTAAGAAACGCTCGATAAGACTCATCGGTCAAAGAATCCATCTGATTAGAAGTGCGCCTTCGGTTCTTCGCTAGTCTCTCCGCCGGACTTGCCGGCCCAGGGCCTTCCGCGCTTTTTTTCGATGTGCCCCGGCAAGAAAACAAGAATGCCCGTGAACGCGAAGGATGCGAACGGGCCACGGGCATGAGCTCCGGAGGAGAGATGCCAAGAGACTCGAGTCTTTCGTAGACAGACGTGGTGATCTCCTTAATGTTAGCTGGAGGCAGTTCGATCCTGCCGGGTGGTGGAGCTCTCATCCGACGGCGCTCGAGTAAGCCGACTGAAGTTCGCCGCCGCCATGTTTCCGCCGCAGACGAGCACACCGACGCGTTCCCCTGCTTTGGGCACGTAACGATGGGACAGGAGCGCCGCGAAAGCTGCTGCGCCGCCAGGTTCCGCCGCGATGCGCAAGACTTTCCAGAGCGCTTCCTGCGCCTGTTGAATCGCTTCGTCCGGCACGAGCACGACTCGCTCGACGCAGTTCTGCGCAATCGGAAACATCAGCCCCCCAACGCGCTTCGGCGCCAGCGAATCGGCGGCGATTCCACCAGCCGGGCTATCGACCGGCCGGCCCGCGCGCAACGCATTCGTCAGAGTCGGCGCGGCCTCGGGTTCGACGCCAACAATCCTGACCGTATTGGAATACCATGCCGCCACTCCGCCGATCAGTCCGCCGCCTCCCACGGCCACAAGCAAGGTGTCCATCTGCGGAGCCTGCTCCTCGAATTCCAGCCCGACGCTTCCTTGGCCGAGCAGCGTTTCCAGTTGATCGTACGCATGCACCGCCATGGCCCCGGATTCGGCGACGCACTTCTCGCTGGCCGCCAGCGCATCGGCATAGCGCTCGCCCGTGATTACCAACCTCGCACCATATCCTCGAATCCGCTCGATTTTTTCCGGCGAGGCCACGCTCGGGACAAAAATCTTGGCAGGTACGGCGAGTCTCATACTGGCGTAAGCGACCGCCGCGCCGTGGTTGCCGCCCGAGGCTGCAACCACGCCAGCCTGAGGAACTTGACGTGTGAGCAGGTTCGCAAACGCTCCACGCGCCTTGAAGGAGCCGGAGTGCTGGAGCAATTCCAGTTTGAAAAACAGGCTGACAAAAGCCAGGCCGAAATCGGCGCCGGTGGCATCGAGTACTGGTGTGCGCCGGATGTACGGGCGGATGCGGTGCTCGGTTGCGGTGATCTGGTCTCGAGTGATGGTTGGTTCCGTCATGGGTGTCGCTTCCTGATTCGCCTCTTCCGAGCTCGCCCGCTCGACGGAGTAGCGATTAACAAGACACTTCATTTAGTGCTATTATGCTTAGGGAGTTGTCTAATTGTCTATATGAATCTTGGGTTGGCACTCCGGGCCATCGCGAACGATCGCAGGCTTCGGATCCTCGCCTGGCTGAAGAACCCCAGGAAGCATTTCCGCCCTCAAGCGGATGGCGATCTGGTGAAGGACGGCGTTTGCGGTGTCCTCATCGCCGAAAAACTGGGCGTCAGCCAGCCCACGGCCAGCGTGCACATGAAGATTTTGGTGCAGGCGGGCCTCGTTCGTGCCAAACGCATCAAGCAATGGACGTTCTACCGACGTGACGAACCCGCCATCCATAAGATCAAGAGGCTGATTTCCGCAAAGGTCTAGCGCCGGAACCCTCACAACTCATGAGTTTCCGGACTGAGGTACGGTTTCCCGTGCTGGAGGGATAGGGGGCATTGTCGCGAGGAAATGAGATTGCTCATAGAGTTCTGACCATGCAGCCCGGATTCTCACCCCTTTCGAGATATCCGGCCTCGGCCACGACGCGCGCTCCCGGCTGGATATTGCGTGCGAGGCCCGGAAGCCGCTCGCGTCCTGAAGAGGGATCGCGAACTCAACATGGAACACCCACAGTTCGATTTGGGGTCAAGATCAAGAACAGTACGCGCAGTTCGCGCGACTCCTCCCGGATCACCAGAGGGAATCTAATTGGTTGAGGAACGCGCTCTCTCGGGAAACGGGTGGGCCAGGCATTGGGAGCGGACCACGACCGAGTATCTGAAGGCCCAGCTCTGTCTAGGGCTTCACCCGACACGTAAGGCGGATTTCCTTCACACGACACACGGAAAGTTCCACTCCCACGCCCTGCTCGACCGCCCGGAACGCTAGATTTCTTCCTTTTTCTTGCGGCGCACGCTCGCATCAAGCTGGCCGCGGGCAAGTTGCACGGTGATGTCCTCTCCGATCGCGACCTGGTCGGGTGAGCGCAAAACGTTTCCCGAAACATCATACGCAATCGCATAGCCGCGCTCGAGCAACCGTAACGGGCTGCGCTCTTCGAGTTGCAGTGCTAGAGCCTCGAGCTTCCGGCGCCGGGAAATCAAGGAACGATCGAACTGGCGCCACATCTCGGCCGAGCTCTGCTCGAATCGACGGCGCAGGCTGCTAAGGCGCGGACGTGGATCAAGCGAGGAGAATCGCAGGTGCACGGAGGTGAAGTCCCGCCGTTTCCCCGTCACCGCCCGTTCGAGCGCTGCCCGCAGAGCCTCTCGCTGCTGTTCGATCCGTCGCCTCAACACTCCGGCCCGCCCGCGGAGGTCGAACGACGAAATCTGTGTGCTGGCCTTCGTCAATCCATGCCGCGCTGCCGCTAGCCGGGTCCGCAAGACTACCGCCAGCGAGGCAGAAAGTTCATCGAGTTGCTGACGGCGCCCGCGCACGAGCACTTCGAGCTGCCGGAATCCGCGGTGCGTCTCCAAATCCCGCACCCGGTGCCGCCTCTCCGAAAGCAGGTAACGTGTCTGGCGCACGAGGCGGAGCTGGTGCTCGGCGATGTGGCGTTCAAATTCCTGCCGCGACCGCAAGACAATTTCTGCCGCAGCCGAAGGCGTGGGGGCCCTCACGTCTGAAACGAAGTCCGCAATCGTGAAGTCGGTCTCGTGACCCACGCCCGTGATCACCGGAATCACCGACTCGGCGATCGCGCGCGCCACGATTTCTTCGTTGAACGCCCACAGGTCCTCGAGCGAGCCGCCCCCGCGCGCGACGATCAGTACGTCGGCAAATTTCACGCGATTGAAGTGCCGCAACGCAACGACAATTTCGCCCGCCGCTCCCGCGCCCTGCACCTTCACCGGATACAATTGCACGTGCACGTTGGCGAATCGCCGCTTGAGCACACGCAGGATGTCACGAATCGCCGCGCCCTTTGGCGACGACACCACACCGATGCACCGCGGCAGCACGGGCAGCGGCCTCTTCCGCGCGTCGTCGAATAATCCTTCCGCTTGCAGCTTTTTCTTGAGTTGTTCGAACGCCAGCTGCAACGCTCCGAGGCCCACAGGCTCGATGTAGCTCACGTAAACCTGATACTCGCCTCGCGGTTCGTAAACGCCGAGCGAGCCGCGAACCGTGATGTGCAGCCCGTCCTCGGGGCGACATCTGATCCCGCGCAACTGATCGCGAAAGCAGACGCAGCGGATCTGTGAGCGCGCGTCCTTCAGCGTGAAATAGATATGCCCCGATTGCGCCTCGCGGCAATTCGACACCTCGCCTTCGACCCACACATCCGTGAACGCCCGCTCGAGCAGTTCCGAGATGCGCTCGGTCAGCTCGCTGACTCTCCATACGCGTCGTTCAGGCGTCAGATCGAACAATGAAGTCTGATTCATTGTTTCAGCCGCGGAAAAAATTCACGAGCCAGAGAAGAAGCGTGAGGGCCAGGCTCAGAATGAGGCAGGTGACGACCGGGAAGTAGAAGCTACCGTGGCGCCCCTGATACACGATGTCTCCCGGCAGGCGCCCCAACCGGAATGGCAGCCTTGCGCCGAGCATTAGCAGTACTCCGGCAAGAGCCAGGACCGCGCCCATCACCAGCAGCAGTTTTCCGAGTTCGCGAAAGGGACCAGGGGGCATCGTTCAAGTCTCCGTTCGAGAGTCGATTTCAAAAAATAACCGCACCCGATCTGGGCCAGCATGACGGCGGAGGGCGAGAACTTGCCTGATTCGGAGAAGGTCGATCCTCTGTTTCGAATACCCTGGCTCGCCACCGAATCGCTCTCTCCCCAGCCCGAGAGAGCGCAGAAGTTCCCATCCTCTATGATCATATCAGGTGAAGGCGTGACGGTCAGCCTGCCTGGATCCGGGCGGAAAACGCGCGGCGTGGACGATGGAATCAAACCAGTTCTGCGCCGGAGAACAGGTACGCGGTCTCGAACGCCGCCGTTTGCGGCCCGTCGGAGCCGTGCGTGCAGTTGAACTGAATACTCGTGCCCAGCTCCTTGCGGATCGACCCGGGCGCCGCTTTTGCGGGATCGGTTGCACCCATCGTGTCGCGCCATTTCGAGATTGCGTTCTCCGCCTCGAGCACCATCACGACGGCTCTCCCAGAGCTCATGAATTCGGTCAGCTCGCCAAAAAACGGCCGATCGCGGTGAACCGCATAGAAGCCTTCGGCCTCTGTCTTGGTGAGCCGCAGTGACTTGATGGCCACGATCTGAAACCCGGCCGCATGAATGCGGCTCAAAATGTCGCTCGTGAGTCCGCGTCCCACCGCATCGGGCTTGATGATCGCCAGCGTTCGCTCAACTGCCATTCGTGTCTCCCCGTTTCTCAGCTCGCCTGGCGTCGAATCCATGCCGCTGTTATTTTCTTTTCTTGGCCTGTTTCTTTGTCTTCGCCCGAGACGGCTTCTTCGAAGGCTTGGCCGGTTTCGACTTCGCGGCCGATTTTCCAAGCACGCCCAGGAGCGTTTGGCCGATTGCCGCGGGGCTCTCGACGGTGTGGATACCCGCATCGCGCATCGCTCTGTACTTGTCCGCCGCGGTACCCTGCCCGCCGCTGATGATCGCTCCGGCATGCCCCATGCGCCGTCCCGGCGGCGCGGTCTGCCCGCAGATGAAGCCGACCACCGGTTTCGCTACATTCTTCTTGATGAACTCCGCGGCTACTTCCTCGGCGTTGCCGCCGATTTCGCCGATCATCACGATCGCGTGGGTGTCCGGATCACCGTCGAACAACCGAATGGCATCGAGAAACGTTGTCCCGATGATCGGATCGCCTCCGATGCCGATGCACGTGGATTGCCCGATGCCAAGCCGCGTCAGCTGATCCACGGCTTCATACGTCAGCGTGCCGCTTCGGCTGACGACTCCCACGTTGCCCGGCTTGTGGATCGATCCCGGCATGATCCCGATCTTGCATCTGCCCGGCGAAATGATGCCCGGACAATTCGGCCCGATCAGTCGCGTCTTGGAATTCTTCAGCGCCGCGGCAACGTGCACCATGTCCAGCGTCGGAATTCCTTCCGTGATGCAGATCGCGAGCGGCAGCCGGGCGTCGGCCGCTTCCAGTATGGCATCCGCCGCAAACGGAGGCGGAACGAAGATGACCGACACGTTCGCGCCTGTCTCGCGGACGGCGTCCGCCACCGTATTGAAAATCGGCACTTGGAGATGCTTGGCCCCACCCTTTCCGGGCGTCACGCCTCCGACGACGTTCGTGCCATAGTCGAGCATCTGCTGGGCATGAAAGCTGCCCTCGCGCCCCGTCAATCCCTGCACAATGAGCCGCGTGCTCTGGTCGACCAGGATGCTCATCGCCCACCCCCGGCGAGCGCCACAACCTTTTCTGCGCCATCCTTCATTCCGCCCGCCACCGTGAAATTCAGTCCGGATCGGCGTATGATCTGCTGCCCCTGCTCGACGTTCGTGCCCTCCATTCTCACCACCACCGGAACCGTGAACTTCAATTCCTTCGCAGCGTTTACAACACCGCTGGCGAGCACATCGCAGCGCAAAATACCGCCGAAAATATTGACGAACACCGCCTTTACGTTCGGATCGCTCAGAAGAATCCGAAACGCATTCTTCACCTGCTCTTCGGAAGCGCCGCCGCCCACATCCAGGAAATTCGCCGGACTCCCGCCGCTTAGCTTGATGATATCCATCGTCGCCATGGCCAGGCCCGCGCCGTTCACCATGCAGCCGACGGTGCCATCGAGCTTGATATAGTTCAGTTTGAATTTCGACGCTTCCACTTCGAGCGGAGTCTCTTCATCGATATCGCGCAGTTCTTTGAACTCGGGATGGCGATACAGCGCGTTATCATCGAAATTCAATTTCGCATCGAGTGCGACCAGGCGACCGTCGCCGGTGACTACGCACGGGTTGATTTCGAGGAGCGAAGCGTCCGTTTCCATAAAGGCACGGTAGAGCGACTCGAAGAAGGGCACCGCTCGAGTCACGAGCTCAGGAGCGAGCCCCAGCCCGAAGGCCAGCTTGCGGGCGTGGTACGGCTCGAATCCCGTCTCGGGACGAATCTCCTCGCGCAGTATCGCTTCGGGATGATCCTTCGCCACTTCCTCGATTTCCATTCCGCCCGCCGCGCTGGCCATGAACACCGGCGTGGCTGCCCCGCGATCGACCAAAACGCCCAAGTAAAGCTCGCGCTTGATGTCGAGTCCCTCCTCGACGAGAAGCCGCCGCACAATTCGCCCTTCCTCGCCGGTCTGCGGCGTCACGAGCTTCATTCCCAGCATGCGTTCGGCGAGCGTCGCGACTTCGTCGGGGGACTTTGCCAGTTTCACTCCTCCGGCCTTACCTCGCCCGCCCGCATGAATCTGCGCTTTTACAACAACGACGGGAGTTCCGAGCCGCTGCGCGGCGGCCCGCGCCTCATCTTTCCTGAGCACGACTTCCCCGCGCGGTACCGGAACGCCGAATTTCGCGAGGATTGCTTTCGCTTGATACTCGTGGATCTTCATGCTGGCTCCGTTGGGTTTCTGAGGGATCCCTTGATAGTGCTAGAATTTACCTGCGCACGAAAGCGAACTAGTTTACTTGGAACCTCCGGGGTGGGCAAGGACGACAGGGCGCGCGACTGGAAGCCGCAAACCGTTTGCGGACCGACGACGGCGATCCGGTATCGAGCGATCGAGGGCAGATGCGCTCCTCGGAAGCCACGTTTCGGAATACGGCGGGCTGCCCGATGAGCGACGGGGCGAGGTGGCTTCGGCGCCGAAGGATTTCAGCAACATCTGTTTCGGGGGGAGACGAGGCGGCAGCAGGCGGAATGGGATGATTCACGAAGCACTGCAAAAAATCATTGCCGGCGAGGATCTCTCGCGGGTCGAAGCCGAAGCGGCCATGGAGCAGATTCTCTCCGGCTGCTCGAGCGATGCACAGATTGCGGGCCTGCTCACCGCCTTGCGCATGAAGGGCGAGACGGTCGACGAGCTGGTCGGCTTCGCGACCGCTATGCGCCGCCATGCCGCGCCGATCTTCGCCGGGAACCGCTTGGGCGCGATCGAGGTTCTTGTCGACACCTGCGGCACCGGCGGAGACGCCTCCGGGACATTCAATGTTTCCACCGCGGCGGCGTTCGTGGTTGCCGGAGCGGGCGTCCACGTTGCCAAACACGGCAACCGCTCGATCAGCTCGCGCTGCGGTTCTGCCGACGTGCTCGAGCGTCTCGGCGTGCGAATCGATCTCCCCCCGGAACGCGTCGCCCGCTCGATCGAAGAAGTCGGAATTGGATTTCTATTTGCCCCCGCTGTGCATGCGGCGACGCGCCACGCGATGCCCGCGCGTCGCGAACTGCGCATGCGCACGGTCTTTAATCTTCTAGGGCCGCTCACGAATCCAGCCGGCGCCTCGGCGCAAGTTGTGGGTGTCTACGAAGCGGGCTTGACCGAGGTGATGGCTCGAGCGCTCGGCGAATTGGGCGTGCGGCGAGCCTTCGTGGTTCACGGCGCGGACGGCCTAGATGAAATTTCGATCGCCGGCGAAACATATATCGCCGAATTGCGCGACGCGACCGTGCGAAGCTACACCGCCACGCCCGAGGATTTCGGCGTCAGACGTGCGCCCCCTGAAGCCATCCGCGGTGGCGACGCAGAGCGTAACGCGCAAATTATCCACGAGGTGCTCGGCCGATCGTTCCTCTATCGTGAGCACGGCCCGCATCGTGAAATCGTCCTGGCTAATTCCGCCGCGGCTCTGGTGGCCGCCGGGCGCGCCACCGATTTCCTCGATGGCGTCACGATCGCCATCGAATCGATCGATTCGGGCGCCGCCCGGGAGCGCCTGGAAGCCCTCGTCGCCTTCTCTCAAGCGGTCGAAGACCACACCCATACGGCATCCTGACGGCGTGGGGAGGTTCGCTCCCGCACTGCGGGCCTGGAGCAGCTGCCTCTCTCCGGGATCGGCGGATGGACCATTTGAGCGATGAGAGGGTATCGAGATCGAAAAGCTCATGCACCTAGATTCGCAGGAAATTTTCGAGCAGCCGGAACCCCACCCCGGTCAGCACAGACTCCGGATGGAACTGCACTCCCTCGACGCCCATCTTGCGGTGCCGCAAGCCCATGATCGTGCCGTCGGCGGTCTCGGCGGAGATCTCGAGAGTTCGTGGCAGCGATCTCCGCTCGACGATCAGCGAATGGTAGCGGGTAGCCGGGAAGTTCTGCGGCAGACCGCGAAAGATGGTCTTTCGATCGTGGTGGATCTCACTCGTCTTTCCGTGCATGATTTTCGGCGCCCGGACCACGCGGCCGCCGAACGCTGCGCCGATCGCCTGATGTCCCAGGCAAACGCCGAGAATCGGAATTTCCCCGGCGAATCGCTGGATGAGCGCCACGCTGATTCCAGCCTCGGCTGGCGTGCACGGTCCTGGCGAGATCACGATGCGCTCCGGCCGGTCGAGCTCGATTTCCGCGAGCGTGATTTGGTCGTTCCGCCGCACCTCGAGCTCCTCGCCCATCTGGCCTAGATACTGGGCCAGGTTGTAGGTGAAGGAGTCGTAATTGTCGAGTAGAAGAATCATCGCGAGGATTCCAGCATAGCCCAGGTCTTCACTCCCTGCGACTCCCGCCGTCTCCGCGGTGGGCGATTTCGAGCGCCCGGATGACCGCGCGCGCCTTGTTTACCGTTTCCTCGTACTCGCGCTCGGGCACCGAGTCGGCCACGATCCCGGCGCCTGCCTGAACGTAGGCCTGTCCGCCTTTGGCCACGAGCGTGCGAAGGCCGATGCAGGAGTCGAGGTTGCCGGAAAAATCGAGGTAAAGAATCGCGCCCCCATAAATCCCGCGTCGCGTCGGTTCAAGCTCATCGATAATTTGCATCGCGCGGACTTTGGGTGCACCCGACAGCGTTCCGGCCGGAAAGCAGGCCATCAGGGCGTCGAAGCAATCAATCTTGTCGCGAAGACGCCCGCGCAAGCTGGACACCAGATGCATCACGTGCGAGTAGCGCTCGACGAACATCAGCCGGTCGACCTTGATCGAACCATATTCGCACACGCGGCCTAGGTCGTTGCGACCGAGATCCACGAGCATGATGTGTTCGGCGCGTTCCTTGGGGTCAGCCAGTAGCGTTGCTTCCAGGTCGCGATCTTCAGCTTCGGTGCGCCCTCGTGGCCGCGTCCCGGCCAGGGGCTTGTACGACGCCTCACGACCCTGGACCTTCACGAGCATTTCCGGCGAACTGCCCACTACGGAAACATCGTGAAGCTTCAAGAAATAAAGATAGGGGGAGGGATTCACGACTCGCAGCGCACGATATATCTCAAACGGATCAACGGTCGTTTTCGCTGAAAATCGCTGGCTGGGGACGACCTGGAAAATATCGCCCGCGCGAATGTAGGATTTCGCCTTGCGAACGGCAGCCACAAATTGCGATCGAGTCATGTTCGACTCGATACGCAGCGGCCGCGCACGCCGCGCACGCCGTTCGGGTGGCAATGGCCGCTCAAGCGCCCGCCGCGTGCGCCGGATTTCGCGGACCGCCGCGTCATATTTCTCGCGCCACCGTCCAGGGCCCTCGGTCGATACGTTGCGAACGACCCAGACGCGGTGCTGCACGTGATCGAAAACCAGAAGACCCAGGTAAAACATCATCACGCAGTCGTCAAGCCCAACGTCATCGCGCCCGCTGGCCGGGATGCGCTCGACCAATCGCACCATGTCGTAGGCGAAGTATCCGATGGCGCCCCCGATGAGGGGAGGCAGTCCCGGTAGACGCACCGGGTGATACCTCGTCGTCAGCCGGCGCAATTGTTCAACGGGATCGCAGTCGAAATCGACCCGCTTGCCGTCGCTCTCGAGCGTTGAAACGCGTCCGCGCGCCCGGAACACCTCGACCGGATTCGCGCCGACGAACGTATAGCGTGCAATCGTCTCACCTCCTTCGACGCTCTCAAGCAGGAAGGAGTACCGTGCATCCCGCGCAATGCGGAGATATGCTCCGACGGGCGTCAGCAGGTCGGCCGTGTACGTCTCGCACACAGGCACGAGGTTTCCCTCTCGCGCCAGGCGGCAGAACGTCCTGAAGTCCGGCTGGATCATCGGGTGAACCGTGCTGGCTCCGCGCTCATGAGCGCGATCCTTTCTTCTTCTTCTCGGGCGCGCATCGGTCCCGCTCCTCGCCCTCGAGGGCGCGCACGACCGCGCGACGCATGGCCTCAACCGGCGCGCGCCGCCCTGTCCATATCTCCCACTGCGCCGTGCCCTGCCGAACGAACATCTCCACACCGGAGACGGTATCGATGCCGCGGTGCCTCGCAAGCTGCAACAGCCTGGTCACCGGCGGCCGGTAAATGGTGTCAAATACGAGCCGGCAATTCAATTCTCGCGCTTCGAGCGGAGAGGCCTTGATGGAGGGGTGCATTCCGACCGGCGTCGCGTTCACGATGGCGTCGAAGAACTCTTGTCGGACTCTTGGCCGCGCGATCACCCCGCCGCCGACGGCTTTGGCCATCGCCACCGCCTTCTGTTTGCGTCGCGAACAGATGTAAACCGCGGCCCCTGCCCGTGCGAGCGCGAATGCAACGGCCCGCGCCACTCCTCCGGCGCCAACGATCAGCACGCGGCTGGCTCGAACCTCGAAGCGGCGCTCGAGCGCGCGCAGCACACCCTCATAATCGGTGTTGTACCCGTAGAGCTTTCCGCCCGAGCGCACCACGACAGTGTTCGCGGCTCCGATCGCCGAAACCAGCCGGTCGCAGCCGTCGAGGTGCTCGAGGATGCGCTCCTTGTGCGGCAGGGTGACGCTAAAGCCTTCGATCCCGAGCGGCTCGATGGCCTTGAGAAAATCGCGCAAGTCGCGAACGAGAAACGGCAGATAGATCGCGTTCATCCGACGCGCCGCGAATCCCGCATTCTGCATCACGGGCGAGAGGGAGTGGGCAATCGGATCGCCGATCACGCCGTAGAGGCCGGTCTCCCGGTCAAGGTGGTCAGCCCGGTAGACATGTTTCATTTCTTCGAGCGAGATCTGGCCCGGCGCCGTGGCGTTCTCGACCGGGGCATAGGTGAATGCGCTGCCTTCGCGCAACGCCAGCAATCTCGCCGGAAGCCCAGCGTCGCCCATCGGCACGGCGACGAAGTTCCGCTGCCCTCGAGCGAAGCGCAACAGCCTCCGGCTCTCGGCCAGTGAATCACATTGCGCGGCAATCTTGATGGCATCAGGCCGGTGCCGGGCGAGGCTGCTGACGACATCGTTCAGATTCTCGGGCATCCTCCGAAAGAAGTGCGCCGAACTCAATTGCCGGCCCTCGCCGAGCAGCACATCGAGTAATTCCCGAGGACACTTCGATGAGCTCTCGACCTCGAGGTCATACCAGGCGCAACCTGCTCGGATTGCTTCGGCCAGGTGGCAAAGCTGCGCCGCAATGGTCCCGTTAAATTTTCCTCCCGCTTGGCGGCGCCGGCATGTGGCAATCAGCCGCGCTCGCGGTCCCGCCGATGCTAGCCAAGCCAGGAAGCGCCTGAGCTCACGGACGTCTGAGAGCCAGTCCAGGCGCAGCTCGACGGTTCGGGTGCACTCGAGCGCGCCGACGAGCTGCCGCCGCATGGAGGCGGCGTCGGAGGCAGCCACCACGGCACAGATCTTATCCATCTCTAAGATCCCTGTTTCCATGCTTTTCTGCGACCCTTTCCAGAAGGGCCCGATGCGCCTGGGAGAGTGGGAATCCTCGCTTCTACCATGCGGGTGCACAATGTGTAAAGCCCGGCCGAGCATTGTCTTGACGCCCGTCAAACCCCTCTGCTACGGTCGCCTCATCGGGTAGCGCCCGCCCGGGGCGCGAAGAATTCAAAGGAGAGAGCCGAATGCGTCGGAATATTGTCCTTGCCGGTCTAATTCTGAGCCTGTCTGGAGCGATCGCTTTCGGGCAGGGTAAATCATCTGTGGTGAACCCGAACGATATCTATTGCGCGGGTCTGGTTACGAGCGAGGCGATCCCGCATGACATCTATGTGATCACGGGCGAGCAGTCGGAGAGAAAAAACGTCTTTGATCCGGGCGACTACGTCTATGTCAACAAAGGCGCGAACCAGGGAGCGAAGGTCGGCGACGTTTTCTCGGTGATCCGGCCAGTCACGGATCCGATAAAGGTTGATTGGACGAAATCGCAGGCGGCCATGCTCGCAAGGATGGGAACGGTGTGGGAGGATGAAGCCCGTATCCGAGTCGTCGTCGTCCGGCCGGACGTATCCATCGGGCAGATCGAGCACGCTTGTAATTATTTGGAACGCGGCGATATCGTCCTGCCGTTTGTCGAGCGTCCCATGCCGCCGCTCAAGTCGGAAGAAAAATTTGACCGCTTCGCCCCGGCGACTGGCAAGCCGCTGGCCATGGTGATTACTGGCAAGAAATTTCAGCAGCAGATCGGGGTCAGCGACATTGCCTATGTGAACCTTGGCAATTCCCAGGGCGTGAAAGTCGGCGACTACTTCCGCATCTTCCGTTATCACGATAGGCAGAATCAGACCGCATACCAGATCCCCCGCTTCGCCTTTGACGTCGAGGGTAGCCTCGGTCCGACATTCGGGTACGGCAGCGTTCCAAAGAAATGGGACTGGACCAACGTTCCGCGAGAAGACATCGGAGAGGGAGTCGTTTTGCGCACAGGTCCAAACTCCTCAACCGTGCAAATCACCTTCAGCCAGCGCGAAATCTTCGCCGGCGATTACGTCGAACTCGAATAGAATCAGTTGCCTTCGGGGTTGTATCGCCCGATGACGGGAAAATCGAGCGCGCCACCGAGCCAAGTCATTGAGCGAACTTCGTCAGGTCCATTCAGTCCCCTGGCGCCTCGGGTTCGATCCGCAGCGTGCTTTCGCTGAAAGCCTCAGCTGCAAAAGCCTGAATCCGCGTTGAGGGGTCCTTCCAGGCGTCCCGGCCAAGGCCGGCCTTCACGCAGGTCTCCTCTAGGAGCCGTTCGGCCGTCCAGCGAAATTCCCTCGCCACCTGTGGCAGCAGGACGCCCCGTCGCGAGTCCTTGCTCACCATCAGGCCGTGCTTGCCTGCTTCGATCCACCTAGGCTCGATATCCTCCATCGGTGAGAGAACGGAGAGTTCGATCTCGATCTCAGCAAGTTCACTCGGGCGGACCGGGCTGAATCGCGGGTCCTCGAGCGCGGCGGCTCTGGCAGATTGAGCCACAACGGAGATCAGCGGAAGAGTCGACGCGAGCTGCCCGATGCAGCCGCGAAGCCTTCCTCGGCGCCGCAGAGTCACAAATGCGCCGGCGGGCCGGATGAGGTTCTCATCCTGAGGCAGATCTTCGAGGGACTCGCACCGCTCCGCGGCCAGCGTCACGACGCGCCGCGCGACTCCCAGGAGCAGTTGCTTCTCGCGGTCAGGGAGTGAGGACATCCTGAGGCTTTTCTTTCGGCTCGACAATTACCACGGTTCGGTGCCGTTGCTGCACTCGGAAATTGATCTGGCTCCAGAACATCTGAAAATAGTGGATTGCCGAGAGGACCGCGCTAAGCACCACGAGCCACATCAGTGTAGAGCCGAGCGATTTCAGCGCCGGGTGTTTCGCCGTTAGAATCACCGCGCAGCCGGCCACCACTTGCAAAACCATTTTCGTCTTGCCGAGCGCCGAGGCGGGAATGATCAGACCCTCGGACGTAGCGATGTCCCGCAAGCCGACTATGATGAATTCGCGGCCGATAATGATCACCACCATCCAGGCCGGGACCAAATCCATTTGCACGAGCGAAATGAACGCCGCCGAAATCAAGAGCTTATCCGCGATCGGATCGAGCAGAATCCCGAGCGTCGTGATTTCGCGACGCTTGCGGGCGATATATCCGTCCATCACGTCGGTCGCAGCCGCCACCAGTAAGATCAGCACGCCCCAAACTTCGAAGTGGATCGGCAGGCCCCAGAAATCCCAATTTGGTTGCCGCGTCAAGAGCACCACGACAAGGATGGGGACAAAAAAGATCCTGAGGATTGTCAGGCTGTTCGGCAGGTTCATTTCGTTCTCGGCAAGACTCTGCGCAGGCCGAGCTTGATTCAATATAGTCTCGGCCCTCGTCCGAGTCAAACGGTACCGGAAGATCCCGGCCTCGCGCGCCCGCAAGACCTCGTTGGTTCAAGAAAAACGGGGCTGGCCGGCGGAGTGACAAATTCCGTCGCTAGTATCTCTTAGCGGCATTATTGCTGCAAATCTGTGCAAATTTCGGGCCGCCTGATCCGGGCCGCTCTCGACGGGATGCCGCCTCTAAGCTGGCCAACCGGAAGCCGCTAAGATATTTGTCATCAGTTGATTACACAGGACCCCGGAGCGAGCCGGCAACCGCCGAGCACTTGAACATTCGCTTTAACTAGTGAACCGATACCCCCCCTTTTCCACAACGATTTCCACAGGAAGATCTGGCGAGCGAGGAGCTAACCCGCGAAGAAAACAGCAGGATACCGGCCTCGAACCCGCCGACTCGAGAGCTCGCGTACTAACTCGCGGTCAGCTGATTCGAATCGAGGACGAATTCCTCTAGCTCGCGTGCGAGCGACTCGGGCAGCTCGGCCTCGAGTACGAGATGTCCGTTCTGCAGCTCGGAGCGAAGCAGGCGTCCGCCGGCCTGCACCATCGAGAGGTGGCGACCGTCGGAAACCGGGAAACGCAGGCGCAGCCGGACGAGCGGATCGATCGGCATCGTCCGATCGATTTTCGCCAGCAAGTCTTCCAAGCCTGCGCTGGTCGTCGCCGAAGTAAAGACTCTTTGTTGCCGGCCGGCCTCGGGCCGCCGGAGCACCGCCAGATCCTCGTCGCTCAGCCGGTCGATCTTGTTGAGCACGTGCAGCCGGGGGCGATCCTCGACGCCGAGGTCGCGGAGGATTTTCAAAACCTCGGCGTCTTGTTCGGCGTGGTGCGGATTCGAGATGTCCGTCACTTGCAGTATGAGCGCTGCTTCCTGAACCTCCTCGAGCGTCGCGCGAAAAGCGGCGATCAGCCCCGGAGGAAGATCGCGCAGGAATCCGACCGTGTCCGAGAGAAGGACGCGGCGGCGAGACGGTAGACGAACCGCACGGATCGTGGGATCTAGCGTCGCAAACATTTTTGGCGAGGTCAGCACCTCGGCGTGAGTCACGGCATTGAAGAGCGTTGACTTCCCGGCATTTGTGTAACCCACGAGGGCGATCATCGCGAGCGGCACGGCCTGTCTCGCTTGCCGTCGCGTCGTGCGCTGCCGGCGAACGGTTTCGATGGCCCTCTGAATCTTTCCGACCCGATCGCGGATCCGGCGCCGGTCGGTTTCGAGCTTTTGTTCGCCCGGTCCGCGCGTGCCAATCCCGCCGCCAAGCCGCGAGAGATCTTCGCCGCGCCCCGCCAGTCGCGGGAGCAGATAATTCAACTGCGCGAGTTCCACCTGCAACTGTCCTTCGCGACTGCGCGCGTGGGTGGCGAAGATGTCGAGTATGAGCTGCGTGCGGTCGATGATGCGGCACCCGGTGAGCTTTTCCATATTGCGGAGCTGCACGGGCGTTAGATCGTGGTCGACAATGACGAGCGGCACCTGACGGGACTTCGCTTCGGCTCGGATTTCCTCAAGCTTGCCGCGGCCGACGAGCGTCGCAGGGTCGAGTGAATCGCGCACCTGCAGCACGCTCCCGGCAATCGTCGCACCGGCGCTCTCGGCCAGTTCTCCCAGTTCCTCGAGCGAATCGCGCCCCGTTACCGCTCGGTCGTCGACCGTCGACCTCGAGCGCCTTCTGGCACTGACTCCGACGAGCAGGACTCTCTCTCTCTTGTCCAGGGATTGCGCAGTTTTCATCCGCGTGCGGTGTGCCTTGCTGAAGGAGACAAGCGCATCTGTCAGGTTACTATACACCGATTTCGCCGCCCGCGCGAGCCGCGGGAGTCTCGGATTGCCTGGGGAAGCCCGAGGTCGTAGGCTGTAGCAAGTTGGGGGCACTCTAGACCCCGGAGGCGGGCCCGAGCGCCGCGACGACCCCGGGCCGGCGACCGGTGAGATGCGCCATCGAGAAACCTCGCTGAAAGGAGCACCGTGCCTGCCGACAGACTCATCGCGTTGAATACCCTGTTCCAGCCCGCAGACTCGGATCGGCCGAGGGTCCCACGAATCCTCGGCTACGCCTTGGCGTTTGTCTGCCTGGTCTGGGTCCTCCGCGATTTTCACATCGTCAGGGCGCTTCACGACATCGCCAATGTGAACTGGAAATGGGTCCTCGTGGGAATGTTGTTTGACGTCCTCAGCTACGGTGTCCAGGGGCTTCGTTGGAAATTCCTGCTGACTCCGTTCGGAAAAGTGCGACTGACCCGTTCGATCCGCGCCGTGTATGCCGGCCTTTTTGCAAACCTGGTTTTCCCGTTGCGTCCGGGCGAATTCCTGCGCAGCTATCTGCTCTCGAATTCCGAGAACATCACGCTCGGGCGCGCGATCGGATCTGTGGGGGTCGAGCGGCTGGTCGACCTCGTGATTGCCACGGCGGCGCTCGCCGTCGTTTCTCTACTGGTCGAATTGCCGAGACGCTTCAAACGGATCGCCGACACGCTGGGGATTGCCACCCTCGTCGTGCTCGCCGTCATCGTGGTGTTGATTCTCTACTTGGAACTGAAGCTCGGAAGCAATCCGGCGCCCGAGGAAAGTCCGCGCCGTCTTACCGGGCGATTCATGGGGGCGCTCACCGCGCTGCATGCCATGGGTACGGCGCCGAGCTTCTACCCGGCCGTGCTGACCTCGTTGCTCATACCGCTCTGCCAGGTCATGGGACTCTGGGCTATGATGCGGTCCTACGGGTTGAATTTGCCCCTCCTGGCAGCCGTCGTCGTGCTGCTGGTCATCAACCTCGGCGTCTCCCTGCCAAACGCGCCGGCGAATGTCGGCTCCTATCAATTTTTTTGCGTGCTGGGACTGAGCATATTCCAGGTGGAGAAAACAACGGCTACCGGCTTTTCCATCTTTGCTTTCCTGGCGCTCACGTTTCCGTTCGCTCTTCTTGGCTTCGCGGCCCTGCTTCGGAGCGGCCTATCACTTCGCTCCATGCGGGAGAAACTTACGGGTTTCCCCGGCCAAATCAGCAAGTCGGTCGCACCGTCCTGAACCTGCGATCCGCGACCGCCTCGGCGATCAACTTTGCGCACGAAACCCGGAATTCGTTTGGAGAGCGGCGAGCGGTCCGTTATATAGTGGATGAGTTTCGCTCCCTACGCCGGTCGGCTCCGCGGGCGATCGCTTCAGGCGACTCGGGAGGCCAAGGCCAGTGGCGCAGTTCGCCTTCAACCTGCGGTGCGCGGAGGACATGCGGTTTTCCAATGGCGCAGGACGTAAACAAGCAGCTCGAACGGGCGCGACGCAGCCTCGAAAAGAACAAGCTCCGCGAGGCAGTCGGCGAGTATCAGGCGATTCTCGACGACGTCCCTTCCAATCAAGAAGCCCTGCAGGCTCTCGCCGATATCTACACGCGCCTCAACGAACCCGCATTGGCCGTTCCCTACTACGCCGCGCATTTCGACCGGCTGATCGAGGTCGGCGACGCGGCCAAGGCCTCGGCGATCTTTACGCGCTTTCTCCGCTCGTTCCCGCAGCCCCCGGACCGTCTGATGCGCTACGCCACGATGCTGCAAAGGCAGAACCGCCCCTCGGAATCGATCGAGCACTTCAGCGCCGCTGCCGAACTCTACCAGCAGCAGCACCGGGATGTCGAGGCGCTCGCATGTCGCGAGAGCATCGCCTTGCTCGAGCCGGAAAACCCTGAGCGGCATGTCACCCTGGGTGAGCTCGCCGAACATCTCCGTCATGCCGATCTCGCCTCGCGCAGTTTCCTGCGCGCCGGACAGCTCACCATCGCACGTGGCGTGCTCGATGACGCCCTCGAATATTTCTCCCGCGCCCACCGTCTGTTGCCCGGCGATCGCACTGCCGCCTTGCTCTTTGCCGATGCCAAGCTCCGCAAGGGCGATGCCGAAGGAGCCGTGGAGATTCTCGACCCGTTTTCACCGAGTGAGAAGGACACCGCCTTCCTCTCGCTCTTCGGGGAATCGTTGCTACGCACCGGACGTCTGGACCGCTCGCGAGAAGTACTCGAGACCTGCTACAGAGAGAAGCCTGACAACTGCGGGAAGCTCTTTGAACTGACGGGAGCCTATATTCGCGCCGGCGAGGACGAAAAAGCATCGTCCCTTCTCGTACAGATCAAGGAATGGATGCGCAAGGTTCGAAAGGAGGGCGAACTGGCGGCGCAGATGGATCGCCTCGCGGCCGCCTATCCCGCATCGCTCCCGCTGGCTGAGACCGTCGCGCACACCTACGAAGACCTGAATCGCGAAACCAAATACTTCGAAGCGCTCGTGCGCCTCTATGATCTCTATCTGGCCGCCGGTCGGATGCAGGAAGCCCGCGACGCCCTCGACCGGCTTGTCGACATTGATCCGTACGACTGGCGAAACCATGAACGCATCGCGAAGCTCGAAGGCAAGGTCGACCCTGCCTTTCTTGAAAGCATTCTCGCCCGTGCAGCGAAGGCATCGACCGTGTCGGCTGGCGGCGACGGTTTTACGGGTACCGGAGAAGACGGCAGCGCGGCGGTCGGGTCGGTACCGGAGGAAGTTCGCTCCCAGCAAGCGCTCGAAGATCTGATCGTGCAGGTGGAGATTTTTCTCCAGTACTCGCTTCAAGCAAAAGCGGTCGAGCGTCTCGAACGGCTCGCCGAACTCTATCCCGGCGAAGAGGAGAACAACGAGCGACTGCATTCGCTCTATGAACGCGCGAATTGGTGGCCCAAGGGTGCGCCGCCGAAGGCTCAGTCGAAACCAGTCTCGGCGGCGTTGACCGCGGTTCCGCTGTCAGCGCCCGCCGGGATCCCCGCGGCGCCGGCTTCTCCCTCACCTTCGGAAACTCACCGCGACCTTACCGCTATTGCCGAAATCAGCCGCCTCATGTATCGCCAGCCCTCCCCGAGCGAAGTCCTGGCGACGACCGCCGCAGCGATTGCCCGGCACCTGGGCGTCAGCCGGTGCATGGTTGCGATCGGCACGTCGGGGGAAGAGGCGCAACTGACGGCGGAATATTTCGGTCCCGGTGCGACGGCTGCCGGCACGGCGGCGATGGCGTCCATCGTCGGAATGATTTCGAAGGCTTCACCCGATGCCCATGGCGGAATCGAGTTGCGAGCATCGAGCGCGCCCGGCTTGCGCGAGTTGAGTCTAGAGTCGGCTCTCGGCGTCATGCTTACCGACAAGGAGACGCAGGCCCCTTCCGGCGCTCTGCTTGTTGGAGATGCGAGCCCGAGAAGTTGGATGGCCAACGAAAGTTTTTTTCTCCAGACCGTCGGTGACCAACTTGTGCTTTCGGTAAGTCACACGAAATTGCGCTCGCTGGTTCGCTCGCTCGCCGTCACTGACGAAAAGACAGGTGTGCTGAGCCGCGTGGCCTATATCGATTGCCTGCTCATCGAATCGAACCGAGCGCGCACGCAAGGTTCTTCTCTTTCGCTCATCATTCTGGAGATCGATCGCGGCGCGGACCTCCTGCGACAGGTCGGCGACCAAGCGTTCGAGCAGTACATCGATGAACTGGCCCGCGCGCTTCGCGCTGCGATTCGCCAGACCGATGTGACTGTCAAGTACACGGCTTGGTCGCTCCTGTTCATCTTGCCGGGCACATCGATCGAAAGCGCGCAGCTCCTGGCGGAAAAGCTGCGCCAGACGGCGCTCGCCGTGAGGCCTTCCTGGGGGCCGCAGGAGCTGACCGTGAGCGCCGTCGTCGCGCAGTCTTCTTCTCGCCGCGGCGATGACGCCGAAGATCGCGTCACCGAGTTGATCAACCGCGTCGAAGCGGGCCTCGATGAGCTGCGCCAGACGAGCGGCAACGCACTGGTCCCGCTCGCAACACCCTAGCGAGTGCGAGACAATGTGGGGCGTCGCCCTCTCGGTCGCACGCCGGACTGACGCGCGGCAGAATCCGGCCGGATGGGTCCGCGGCCGGGTGTGCCGGTGGCCGGCCAGTTCCGAGGGATTGATCAGAACGAGACCATCCGGGAGGAATCGGAATGCCGATCGAGAGAGTTGGCGTGGTGGGATGCGGATTGATGGGCTCGGGCATCGCCCAGGTTGCGGCGCAAGCGGGCTGTCAAGTCACGGTCCGCGAGATTGCCTCCCAATTTGTCGAGAAGGGTTTCGAGTCCATCGAGAAGAGTCTCGGCCGGCTCGTCGAGAAGGGAACGCTCGGCGCTTCCGATCGCGATCAAATTCGCGGCCGTCTGCGGGGGACCACGAAACTGGAAGACCTGGAAGACTCGGACATCGTCATCGAAGCGATCTTGGAGCAATTAAACGCCAAGAAGGAGTTGTATGTCGCGCTCGATCGGATCTGCCCGCCGGCCACGATTTTCGCGAGCAACACATCTTCGATCTCGATCACCGAAATGGCGGTGGCCACCGGCCGCCCGGACCGCTTCGTCGGTCTGCACTTCTTTAATCCCGTGCCGGTGATGAAGCTGGTCGAGGTGATCCGCACGATCGCCACCGACGCAGCGGTCTTCGAGGAAGTTGTCGCGTTTGCGGCGAGGCTGGGCAAGGCTCCGGTGCGCACGACCGACCGCACGGGTTTCATTGTGAACCGCCTGCTGGTGCCCTATTTACTTGACGCCGTGCGGGTGCTCGAGGATGGTCTGGCTTCGACCGAAGACATCGACAATTCGATGAAGCTCGGCTGCGGTCATCCCATGGGCCCCTTGACGCTGCTCGATTTCGTGGGCCTCGATACGACCTATTCCATTGCCAGGATCATGTTCGATGAATTCAAGGAATCGCGTTTCGCGCCCCCGCCCCTGCTCAAGAGGATGGTTCTGGCCGGATGGAACGGCCGCAAGGCGGGTCGAGGGTTCTATGACTATGCCGACGCGACGAAGCCGAAGCCAATGCGATTGAGCTAGGACGAACTCGAGCGGGAGAGAAGGGAAAACCGAAGATGTCCTATGAAAATTTACTGTTCGAGGTGAACGATCAAATCGCGCGGATCACCTTCAACCGCCCACAGGTATTGAATGCGCTCAACCGCAAGACCATGGACGAGCTCGGCGATTGCCTGAACGCCGCGCGCCGCGACGATCGGGTCCGCGTGCTCATCCTGACGGGCGCGGGCGAAAAAGCATTCGTTGCCGGAGCGGATATCAATGAACTCGCGAGGCAGACATATCTGGACGGCAAGGAGACCGCTCGGCATGGGCAGGAGATCCTGCATCGTTTCGAGATGATGGGAAAGCCTTCCATCGCCGCGATCAACGGTTTTGCGCTCGGCGGCGGCTGTGAACTGGCGCTGGCGTGCACGATCCGCATCGCCAGTCGCACGGCGAAGCTCGGCCAGCCGGAAGTCAAGATCGGCATTCTCCCCGGCTACGGCGGTTCGCAGCGCCTCGCCCGTCTCTGCGGCAAGGGAATGGCCCATGAGTTGATCCTGAGCGGCGAGATGATTACGGCGGACGAGGCTTTGCGAATCGGTCTTCTGAACCGGGTAACCGAACCCGGGGAGCTTCTCGCGACGGCGGAATCGATTGCTCGCAAGATCATCGCCAATGCGCCGCTCGCCGTGAAGTACGCGATGGAGGCGATCGAGCATGGTATGGAGTTATCGCAGGAAGAAGGCATGTTCCTCGAAGCCACGCTCTTCGGTTTGTGCTGTGCGACCGATGATATGCGCGAGGGCACCCGCGCGTTCCTTGAAAAGCGGCCGGCAAAGTTTCAGGGGCGCTGAGTGATGGCCCCACCTCTCAAGCCGGTCGTGGTTCGTGGCGGACTCAACGCGGCGGGACTGCGCTTCGGAATCGTCGTCAGCCGGTTCAACAGTTTCATCACCGATCGTCTTCTCGCCGGCGCGCTCGATGCGCTTGAGCGCGCGGGAGCAGGCGAGAAGCAGATTGAAATTGTTCGTGTCCCCGGCGCATTGGAAATCCCCATCGCGGCCAAGAAGCTTGCTGCCATCGGACGTGTCGATTCGATCGTATGCATCGGCTGCGTTCTTCGCGGCGAAACATCGCATTATGATTATGTCTGTTCGGAAACGGCGCGGGGCATCCAGATTGCGCAACTTGACTCTGGCGTGCCGATGGTGTTCTGCGTCCTTACCTGCGACACGCTCGAGCAAGCGATCGAGCGCGCAGGCCTCAAGGGCGGAAACAAAGGCTACGAAGCGGGACTTGGCGCCGTCGAGATGGCCAGCCTCCTGGGCAAGCTTTCGAAAAACTCCGCCGCCGGTTCAGGCCGCCGCGCTCGCCGCTCATGACTCTCCGCCGCAAATCGCGCGAGTTCGCCTTGCAGATGCTTTTCGAGTGGGATATGACCCGCCAGGAGCCCACGCACGTGGAGGAGTTGTTCTGGAAATCCGCGAGCGCTGCTAGTTCGACGCGCCGGTTCGCAGATCAGTTGTTTGAAGGCGCTGTCGCCGAGGCTGAATTCATCGACCAGCTGGTCGGTCGGCTCGCAGAACACTGGAAGCTCGAGCGAATGGCGGGAGTCGACCGCAGTATCCTGCGTCTGGCGATCTATGAAATTCGGTCCGGCACGGCGCCGCCGAAGGTGGCCATCGATGAAGCCCTCGAGCTGGCAAGGAAGTTTTCCTCTGCGGAAGCTCCGGCCTTCTTGAACGGAGTCCTCGACGCGGCCTACAAGAGTCTCGAAGGATAGGGTCGGCGACCGGACGCGGAGAGTCGAGTGCGCTCGAGTCTCCTGAACCGGACCTGCGACTTCGTCGAGAACGCGCAGCCTCGTGTGCTGTCAAGTTGCCTCGGAGCGAATTCGGAGCCCGGGGTCGTCCCATCGGTCGAAGCTAGGTGAGGCCTCGAGGGCCTGCCTTTTCGAGCCATTTCACAATCTTTCCCACATCCTGCGAGCACTCGCGCGAGCAAAGCAGCAAGGCATCCGCAGTTTCGACCAGAACCAGATCGCGCACGCCGATCGCCGCGACAAATTTTTTCGGGCTCCAGAAATAATTCCCTTCGGCGTCGAGGCTAAACGACGGACCCAGAGAAACATTCGAGCCTGGTTTCGTGGCCAACAATTCATAAACGGCGGCCCACGACCCGATGTCGCTCCAGCCGACGTCTGCGGGAATCACGGAAACGCGCGGTTCGCCACGCACACGGGTCGCCGGCTCCATGATCGCGTAGTCCACCGATATGTTTTCCAGTCGCGGGTAGATTCGCCCGAGCTCCGGCGAATA
>DATMRE010000048.1:0-4215 GCA_035566475.1 Verrucomicrobiia bacterium
ACGAGCGAAGAAGCAGTCACGAACTCAGAGTTGTGGTGTGAGCACAGCCACGATTTTTTCTTGACAATATAAAACGTATGTTTAAAACTTGTGTTTAAATGAGAGAGCAAGTTCCACGGCCCGGATGGAAAGTGGAAAGGCGAAGACCCGAGGTCGTGGCCTCGGACGCGACCCGCGAAAAGCTGGTGGAGGCCGCCGGTCGAGTCTTCGCCAAGAGAGGGTATTACTCAACGACGGTTCGCGAGATCTGCACGAAGGCGGGCGCCAACGTGGCGGCGGTGAATTACCACTTCGGAGATAAATTGGGACTCTACACCGATGTCCTCGAGCAATCGGTCCGCGCCGCCCAAATCGAGGCGGTCCACAATGCCCTCGATCAGACGGCGCCTCCTGAGGACATCCTGCGCGCGGTCATTCGAGCGCGCCTTCGTGGTGTGTGCCGGGGGGATCTGCCGGACTGGCACTTTCGAATCATGGTTCACGAGCTTCTGCAGCCCACTCCAGCGCTGGCCCGGCTCATCAACAAGGTGTCGCGGCCGATTTATGAGCGACTGCTCGAACTGATCGGCAGAATCATCAACTTGCCTGCCAATCATGAACAGACCCGGCTGTGCACAAACAGCGTCATGGGACAAATCCTCCTCTACGTCCTCGCCGCTCCTCTATTGGCGCGCGTTTGGCCGGAGTTGAAGATGACACCCGAGCAGGTGGAGCGGATCGCGGATCACATCGCGGACTTTTCGCTGGCCTACCTGCGGGTGGCCGGAGCGGCGGGTCGCGAGATTCGGCCTGCGGCGCGTGCGGGGAGACGCAAATGATCGAGCAACCGGTCGGCGTGAGCACTCCGGAGCACAGTGCCGGCCCCGGCCAGCCAGAGGAGGTGGCCCATGTCCAGGCCCGTCCGCGCTCCCGCCGTCTGCTGATACCGCTGATCGTGCTTGTCGCTGTTCTGCTGGCGTTCTTCCTCTGGAGAGAATTCTTTGCCGCCCCGAGCGTGCCGGACAGCATCGTGGCCCTCAGTGGGCGTATCGAGGGTGACGACTCCGCAGTGGCGCCGAAAACGGCGGGGCGCATTCTCGAGATACGCGTGCGAGAGGGCGACACCTTGAAGGCCGGTGAAGTCATCGCGATTCTCGATGACGAGCAGGTCCGAGCCCGCGAGCGTGCCGCCGGTTCCGCGCTCGGAGCGGCCGAGGCGAACGCGAGAACGGCGCGAGCTCAGATCGCTGTTCTCGAGCAGCAGTTGCGACAGAATCATTTGCTCACGGACCAGGCCAAGCTCGATGCCCAGGGGCGTGTGCGCCAGGCAGAGGCGGACTTGGCGGCAGCGCAGGCAGACCTCGCTCAGCAGCAGGCTCGATACGATCTCTCGTTGTTTGATAAGGACGCCTACACGCGGCTTGCTCGGTCGGGAGCGGTCTCCGAGCGTCAAGGGAAGCTAGCGGTTGCGACAGCGGATCAAGATGCCGCTGCGGTGGCCGCTGCCAAGCGACGAGTCGAAGCATCCGAGGGTGCGCTCACGACGGCCCAGGCCAACCTGGCCAATCGAGACATTCGTGAGTCCCAGGTGGTCGGAGTCGAGAAGCAGATTGCCGAGCAAGAAGCACAGATAGCCGGGGCTACCGCAAGCACCGAACAAGCCCGTGCCCAGCTCGCCGAGGCCGAGGCGAATCGCCAGGATCTGACCGTCCGAGCACCGTTCAACGGCACGGTGATGACGCGCGCGGCCGAACCTGGAGAGGTGGTTCAAGCCGGAACCGCCGTCATTACCCTGCTGGACTTGAGCAAGGTGTACCTGCGGGGCTTTGTTCCCGAAGGGCAGATCGGGAAGGTTGCCGTCGGCCAACCGGCGCATGTCTATCTGGATTCGAATCCCAAGCGGCCGATCGATGCCTACGTCTCGCGAATCGATCCCGAAGCCACGTTCACGCCGGAAAACACTTACTTTCGTGACGATCGGGTCAAGCAGGTTGTGGGACTCAAGCTCCAGCTGAAGCAGGGGTTCGGTTTTGCCAAACCGGGCATGCCGGCCGATGGAGAGGTCCTCGTCCAGGGCAGCACATGGCCGAAGGATCGGTGAGCGAAGATGGGAACCGCGAGCTTTGATCTCGGAGCACTCGATGCGAGAGGAAGAAACAGGTCGGAGGCGGTGGCCATCGGCGTCCGTGACCTTCGGAAGCGCTACGGCTCGATCGAAGCAGTACGCGGCATTAGCCTGGAGGTTTCGAAAGGAGAGATATTCGGACTGATTGGACCCGATGGCGCCGGTAAGACTTCGAGTTTCCAGATTCTTGCAGGCGTGATGGAAGCCACGAGCGGCACGGCGGAGATCTTTGGCCGTCCGGCTCGGGAAGCACGCTCGCAAACCGGATACCTTACGCAGGCCTTCAGTCTGTATCCCGACCTTAGCGTTCGAGAAAACATCCGCTATATCGGAGATCTGCGCGGCGTGCCGGCCGACCAGATTCTGGCTCGTGGAAACCGGTACCTCGAGATGTTCGATATGGACCGGTTTTCCGACCGACTGGCCGGACGGCTGAGTGGCGGGATGAAGCAGAAATTATCGCTCGCTTGCGCCTTGGTTCCCGAGCCCCGTGTGCTGCTGCTCGATGAACCGACAACCGGCGTTGATCCGGTATCCCGGCGCGAATTCTGGGACGCTCTCGCGCACCTGGCGGCCGACGGTTTAACGATCCTGGTGGCCACTCCGTATCTTGACGAAGCGGAGAGGTGTCACCGGGTGGCATTCATGCACCTGGGCGAGCTCCGGCAGGTGGGCACGCCGGGCGAACTGCGTTCGATTCTGCATGCCAAGCGCTTAGAGCTACGAACCCCCAACCTGGGCGAAGCGGAAAGGGTCCTGTCCGAAATCAGCGGGGAGGGGAAGGACATCGTCGACGTACAGCGATTCGGGGATCGCCTCGATCTGCTCGCACACGACCCCGCAGAGGCAAGGCGCGCGCTCGAGGAGCGCATGCGCGCAGCCGGCCTGGCCATCATCGACGTTCGCATCGACAACCCTACTCTTGAAAATACCTTCGTCGCCACGCTTCGCAGCCTCGGGAGCGAAATGCACGAGACTGCCTTCCCCGCGCAAGGCGATCACAAGAGGCTCCGAGGCCAGATCGCGATCGGCGCGAAAAACCTCACCATGCAATTCGGATCGTTTACGGCCGTCAGAAACATCAACGTGGAGGTTCGATACGGCGAGATCTATGGACTTCTCGGCGCAAACGGAGCCGGTAAAACGACGACGATCAAGATGCTCTGCGGTCTGCTCGATCCGACAGGCGGAGATATAGAACTGGCCGGCGCACACGGCAGCGGAAGTGTGCGGTCGCCGGGCGTGCGCCAGCGGATCGGGTACATGTCCCAGAAATTCTCGCTCTACGATGACCTCACGATTGACGAGAATCTTGAATTCTTCGCCGGAGTCTACGGGGTGGCCGAGCGAGAGCGGGACGAGAAGAGGCGATGGGTGCTCTCCTTTTCCGGGCTGGAGGGCAAAGAGGATCAAATTACCGGCAGTTTGCCGGGAGGGTGGAAGCAGCGCGTTGCTTTTGGCGCAGCCATCATGCATGAGCCGAGCGTGCTCTTCCTCGATGAGCCCACATCCGGCGTCGACCCTCTGGCCCGGCGCGCGTTCTGGACCATGATCAATCGACTGGCGGATGCGGGCACGGCCATTCTTGTGACCACCCACTATTTGGAAGAAGCCGAGCAGTGCAATCGCCTTGGTTTGATGGCTGCCGGCGGATTCGTTGCCGAAGGCAGCCCGAGCAGTATCAAGGGTCAGCAAACCGGACGGTTGCTTGAATTCGTTGTCGATCAGCCACAGCGCGCGGCGGACGTGTTGAAGATGGACGCCGAGAGGTGGCGAGTTTCGCTCTTCGGCGACCGGCTTCATGTCATCACCGATGAGGACCCCGAGCGAGCGAAGCGAACCACGACCGACAAGCTGCGGGCGAACGGCATCGAGGTGCTCGATGCGCAGGAGACACGCCCCTCGCTCGAAGACGTATTTATCAGCGTGGTCGAGAGGGCGCGGGAGCAGGGTAAGGTCCCCGCCGAGGCCTGAAGGACCGCACGAATGAGACGTATTCTGGCTCAGACCCGCAAAGAGCTCACGCAGATTGCGCGCGACCACCGAACCCTGGCTCTCGCGCTCGCGCTCCCTCTGTTTCTACTCTTGCTGCTGGGATCGGCGATCTCCCT
>DATMRE010000049.1:0-4878 GCA_035566475.1 Verrucomicrobiia bacterium
GACGTACCGAAGGACAAAGAACGCGACGTCGCTCTGATCGAGATGTTTGAGCCGGCCAGGCACCTGACGGATCTGGTGCTCGATGAAGCGACTCGCAAAACCCTCGAGCGCATCGTGGACGAAAACCGAAAGGCCGATCTGCTCAAGACGTATGGCTCGCGGCCGGCGAATCGCATCCTGTTCTGCGGTCCTCCGGGCTGTGGCAAGACTGTCTCTGCGGAGGCGATTGCGGCCGATCTCTATCTGCCGCTCGCACTGGTCCGATTCGATGCGGTCGTGTCATCCTACCTAGGCGAAACGGCCGCCAATCTGAGGAAGGTCTTTGATTTCGCGCGCAGCCGGCCGATGGTGGTTTTGTTCGATGAGTTTGATGCCATCGGCAAGGATCGAGCCTCGCTCGAAGAACACGGCGAGATCAAGCGGGTCGTCAACTCGTTTCTCCAGATCCTCGACGGATTCCGAAGCGACACGGTTGCCATTGCTGCGACGAACCATCAGGGATTGCTTGACCCGGCGCTTTGGCGCAGGTTCGACGAGATCGTCTTTTTCGATATGCCGTGCGCAGCTGCAATCGAGGAACTGCTGCGCCGAAATCTTCGCCAAATCGGGGTTCATCCGGCCGTGAACTTGCACATTTTGGCTGAGGGGCTTGTGGGGTTATCGCACGCCGACGTCGAACGGATCGCTCGGGACGCGGCGAAGGAGATGCTTCTAACTGAACCGGGGCCAGTGACGCCAACGGCACTTGAACGAAGCAGCGCTCGCCAGCGGAAGCGAACGGCTGTCGCCAACGGCGGTGAGATGGCCAAACCTGACTCTCGGCGCGTTCGCAGCCGAAAGGATCCCACGAAATAACGTGCCACACCATCCTGAGGACGAGCGGCATCCGCACTTGCCGTTGGTCCGGGTGGAGGAAAACCCGCCCCGCCGAAAACGTCCCGGATTTGGAGCGCCGAGACCCACGCGCGGGGAGCGTGTCTCGTTTGGCGGGGTTCTTCTAAATAAAATCGACGAGATCGAAGCCGAGGCGCGTCGTGCTCCCGCTGTTCAAGGGTTCGCTCCGCATCTCGTTTTCCTCGTCCCTCTGGCGGCGGGCGCGTCGGCCGCTGCGGTCGCGGAAAAACTTCGGGATGCTGGGCTCACCGTTGTAAGCATCGAGCCGGACCAGGCGGTTGTCGTTTTTCAGGACGACGCGAATCTGGCGGAGTTCCGCCGTGCGCTCGATCAGTACATGGCTGGTCCGAGAATCATCTCCGCGACTGGAGAACAGGCAAAGACAACGCAGTGGGATGTGTTCGAGTTCATCGAAGCCGATCGGATGCGGAGTTGGTCGCGAGCGGATCGCATCGGGGCGCGCCTAGCCGCCGAGATCGGCGTCAATGGGGAGCGGATCGACCGGGTACGGATTTACACTCTGGATGTTGAACTCTGGCACCCGGGTCTTGCCGAACTGGCGCGACAAAAGATGGCGGAACTTCAAGCCTTGGTCAACCAGGATCGGGCGGATCGCGAGCGGTTCTCCGATCAATTCGTGGGAGACCTGCTGGCTGTCGCTCGCGTCGGCGTTTCGGGAGCCAAGCTCGAGCAGCTTCTCGATGCCTCAATAGTGGCGGAAACGGAGCTGCCGGAACAGCCCGTGTTCGATGCAGTCGCGGCCTCGCAAGTCACCCCGCGGGACTTTCCAGCCCCACCAGCGCCCCCGGAAGATGGCCCGCGAGTCTGCATCCTGGATAGCGGCATCGTCTCTAATCATCCGCTTCTGGCAGCAAATGTTGGAGGTGAAGAAGCTGTCCTGACCGCCACGAACGACCCGGCAGATACCAATGGACATGGCACGCATCTAGGCGGCCTAGCAGTGTTTGGTGACATCCGTGCCTGTTACAGCAATGGAACCTTTTCGTCTCCGGTTCGGCTCTTCAGCGCACGCGTATTGAACGACCAGAATCGCTTCGACGACGACCGGCTGATCCATACGCAAATGGAGGCCGCCATTGACCTATTTCGCCGGCCGCCTTACGAGTGTCGGGTTTTCAACCTGTCCTTGGGCTCGCCCGACGTAGTTTTGAATGGGACGAACCGGAGGCAGACGCTCTGGGCTGAAGCACTCGATACGCTTGCCCGTAAACATAAGGTACTGATCGTCGTCTCGGCGGGCAACAATACCAATGTTCACGCGAATACCCCAGCAGACGCTGAGCAGATCCTCCAGAATTATCCCCAATACCTCTTCGACGCCGAATCCGGATTGAGTGATCCGGCTACCGCGGCGATCGCACTGACGGTCGGATCGTTATCTCAGTTTGCGGCGCCTGCAATCCGCGTCGGTGTCGGCGCGGACGACTTCGTTCGCGCCGTTGCCGGTGTTGATGAGCCGTCGCCCTTTACTCGCACCGGTTTCGGAATTAACGGGGCGATCAAACCAGACCTCGTCCACTACGGCGGGAACCTGCTGTTCGAGGGTTTCGGTAATCAAGTCCGGCGTATTCGCACCGCGAACCCCGACGCTGGAACCGGAGTAATGTCGTTCTCTCACGAGCCTCTCGACCGACTCTTTTCATTCCGAGTCGGAACCAGTCAAGCAGCTCCGCCAGTCGCCCGCATTGGCGCGCTGATCTGGAATCAGCTGAAGCCGGCCGTGGATGGCGACCTTGATCCGAACCTGGTACGGGCGGTTCTGGCAAATTCGGCTTCCGTTCCGGAAGCTGCGTCGAATCGAATTGCAGCGATCAACGATGACGAAGGGATTCTACGGGTTTGTGGTTATGGCCTCCCTGATGCCGAACTCGCGCTCGAATCTGGAGGTCGTCGTGTCACCCTGATCGCCCAGGGCAGGATTACCATCGATACGCTGATCCTGTATGAAGTGCCGGTCCCAGATGTTCTCCGCAATGCGCCTGGGAAGAAGAGAATCATTGCCTCGCTTGCCTTCGACCCTCCGGTAAAGCGTCGACGCGCCGAGTACTTGGGAGTGGAGATGGCAATGAATTTGTTCCGCGGGAAAACACCCGAAGAGGTCGTCGCCGCGTACAGATTCGTCACCCGGGAGGAACGGCGTACCGCCCCAGGAGCACTGGCGGCTCCGTTTCAATGTGATCTGCTGCCCAAGTCTCGTATGGTCGAAACGAGCACGTTGCAGCGGCGCGAGTGGTCCTTCAGCAGGACGGACGAGAAGTATGGCGATACGTACTATCTCATGATCCAGGCGAGAAGGAATTGGGCACCTCCGGAAATCACGGCGCAGGACTTCGGTCTGGCTGTCACGCTAACAGCGGCCGCGCCGCAACTCTACAACCAGATCCAACAGCGCGTTCGTGCAAGAGAGCGCGTCCGTCGCCGGGCGTGAACGGATGAAGGTTTCTGGGCTTGGTAACCGCGGCACTTGGATCTCGTGACCGGGTGAAAGATGCAGCCAGAAAACGATCCCACCACGCTGTAGGAAACCATCGATTGAGCCATGCGTTTCGCAGGAATTGAGCCCACACACCTAGGCGACTGAGACTCTTTGATCAGTAGCACCCTCTCCAAACCCCAATAAATATTGATCTCCACCGCACTGTGTGCAGCCTGTGTGCCCGTTTCGCCCTGAACCTTAACCTCATACATGTGCGAGCACCTGGGCCTGGGACTTTGAGGAGAGCCGCCCGCACATCGCGCCTCACAGGTGCCGGATGGAATGTTTCACGACGCCCCAGACAGTGAAGTCGCTGGCTTCGCTAACGATAATTGGTTCGTACCTGTCGTGCTCCGGCACAAGCAGGATGGTTTTTCCCTTAACCGACAGGCGCTTGATGGTGAATTCGCCGTCGAGCACGGCAAGCACGATCTTGTTGTGCATCGCCTTGAGGTCGGAATCGACTAGCGAGCGGTCCACGATGGCGATATCGCCCGGATATATGCCCGCACCCGTCATGGAGTCGCCGTCCACGCGCACAGGGAAGGTTGCTGCGGGATGTTGCACGAGGTCGATCTTCTCTTCCGCATAGTCATCGGCGGGCGAGGGGAACCCCGCGCGCAGCCGGCTGAGCTCCTTCGAGCACGCAAGCAGCAGGAACGTCACGCCGTCGCGGATCGGCCGGATCTTGGGATGCATCGGTGAAAGCTACGCCTGCGAGCGCGGGCGGTCAAGATGGAAGGCGAGAAAGCGCCAAAACGCTAAGGCGACTCCCCAAAACCCTACGGCGCTCTTTTGAAAGCGCGGGTTTGCTCCGTCGTACTGTGTCGACGTTGAAGCTCAGGTTGTGCACATAATAAACCCTGCTACATTAACTGAGCCGGGCTGCGGAAACTTCTATGGACCTGAAGATAGTGGAAGAGGCGGGTAAAATCGCCGGCCTGGGCGGCCTGGCGCTGGCCGTCTTCCTGCTGCTCTTCATGGCGGTAATCAAGAATACGCGCCTGTTTTCGCGAATGACCGCGGACCAGACGTTCAAAATAGTCCGCCAGTTTCTCTACCTGACTTTTGTGATCGCCGCGCTGGGCCTGGGAGCGTGGGTTTACGCGCGGGCCGCGGATGCTAAGCCGCCGGGGCCTCCTCCTCCCAAGGAAGTCTCATTTGTCGGGCAGGAACTCACACCGGAACGACTGCCGCCCGCGATGATGGAGCCCCCGAACAACGGCTCGGCGGACACATTGGTCGGGGAATTAAGCGCAAAAGGCTCTTTGACTCTCGACCATTCAACGTTGACCCTCGCGGGATTGGGCGCAAACGTGACGGTCTCGCTCTCCGTTCACACGTTGACGCTAATAAACGGCGCGCGAATTGTGACCAATGGCAATGGCTTCCGGCTGCAGGCCGTCCGAATTATCGTCAGCAACGGCTCGTTGCTCTCTTTCGCGGACAAAGACCTGACGCCTCCCGATGCCGCTCCGGGAGTTGGC
>DATMRE010000050.1:0-3999 GCA_035566475.1 Verrucomicrobiia bacterium
CGTTGGAACCTGCTGGTCTACGGCGTGGGCGGTATCATCGCTCCCTTCATCGGAATCAAACTGATCGACCTGATCATTACGCATATTGGCTGGGCGTGAGGCTACCGTGAAAAAGAATCTTCTGATCTCGATATGGTTTACTCTGGCGACGACGGTGCTGTTGGGGATCGTCTATCCACTGGTAGTCACCGTGCTCGCACAGGTGATCCTTCCTCGGCAGGCAAATGGAGAGTTAATTCAGGCGGGCGGGAAGCTGACTGGCTCGCACCTGATCGGACAGCCTTTCACGGCACCCGGATATTTTTATTCGCGCCCGTCGGCTGCAGGGGCAGCCGGATACGATCCGACTGCCTCGGGCGGATCGAATCTGGGCCCTACGAACAAGATGTTGATCGATCGTGTCAGTGCGGGTGTCAAATTGCTGCAGCCCACAAATCCGAACGCACCCATACCGGCGGATCTTGTGACGGCCTCCGGGTCGGGCCTCGATCCCCACATTTCACCTGCTTCGGCGGAGTTTCAGGTTCCCCGCGTAGCTCGTGAACGCGGCCTGAGCGAGCAAGACGTGAGTTCGCTCGTCGAGAAACACACGGAAGGCCGCCAGTTCGGATTCCTTGGCGAACCCCGTGTGAACGTCCTTGACCTCAATCTGGATCTGGATGCTGTTCATCCGGTCCACTAAGCGACGGAAGGCTACCGGAACTTTTGGGACCGGTAATTGCTTCCCGAAACGCTCCTCCTGGGCCCCGCTGTAAATTAGTAAGGATGTATGAAGCATTCAGAATGATTGATCCATTTCGCATCGTCCGGAAGCCACGCTGAGAGATCGGGAGCATGTTTGGGATAGCGGGATGGATTTCGCGGCGAAGAACCGCTGTTGGCGGTCGCGAAGATGAATTCCCCATCGGTCGTTCCCGTCTCTGGTCGGCCGCAAGATCACCGCGCACTGCGGGCTATTTTGATTAGCCAGGCGTACAACGTTATGGAGGCACGAAACAGTGAACTGGCACCCGCCAAGGCACGGCTACTATTCAAAAAAAGGGCCGTAGCGCGCCAGCAGGCACGGGTGGAGATGAGGCCATGGCCCATCTCGAGAGCCTTCGAGAGCGTAAAATGGACCGATAGTTTGCGGCGCGCCTCTCAGAGCGCTCGTAAACTCGCCGGAAGCTCGCCGCGTATGAACGCCCTGATGGGTGCGCGGAAGAACTGGGACCGAAATCGCTCTCCGGACGGAGCCCGGGTACAGGTGGCGCTTCCCAGCATTTTTCAAGCCGCCAAACAGGAGGCCAGAAGCCGATTCGATGTTGTGCGGGAATTCCTCCGTTCCTCTCGAATCTGGGGTCCAGTCAAACGTCGGCGCAGTACCCTCTCCTTTGCAAGAACATACCCGCATGCCTATACTCTTACGTGAAAAATCTTTGCGCCACCGCCCGCGCGTAGGTGCATTGCTGATGCTCGTTCCCGGACACAGCCAATTGAATCGTTACTCCCGCCTTTTCACTCCGTCCGGCTTCACTTGAAAGCCCGCATAGACGGCGTCCGGCGGCCGCCTGAGATTCACCTCCACAATCACGGGGCAGAATCCTGGGAGGCCGCCGACCACCAAGGCCATCTCTCGGATCGATCTGCTCACATAAGCAGCGGAGGACACATGTCGGACATTCAAGCTCTGTTGAGGGTCAATGAAGAAATTTCCCGGGGGGTGCTTCACGCAAGCGCCGATCAGATCGACCAGTCGCGCCGTTTCCCACGCGAAAATATGATGGCGCTGGGCAAGGCCGGCGTCCTGGGATTGCTCGTGCCCACTCAGTTCGGCGGCGCGGGAGCGACCCTAGCGGAAATGTCGCAGGTGCTCGACACTCAATCCCAGCATTGCGCCTCGACCGCCATGGTCACGCTCATGCACTACTGCGCCACGGCCGTGATCTCCTCGAAAGCCAGTGACGCGCTGAAGCATCGTGTCTTGCCCGGCCTGGCGCGAGGCGAGCACATGAGCACGCTGGCGTTCAGCGAGGCGGGTTCCGGAGGGCATTTCTACGCCCCCGTGAGCGAGGTCCGGCAGCATGGCTCGCAGAAGCGGCTGAGCGCCGCCAAGAGCTTCGTGACGAGTGCGGGCGAGGCGGACAGCTACGTCGTCTCGGCTCGCAAAGCCGGCGCGGCAAGTCCGACCGAAATCAATCTTTACCTGATTTCCAACGGCGCCAGTGGTTTCACCGCTCAAGGGCGTTTTGAGGGACTCGGTTTGGCCGGAAATGCCAGCGCTCCGATGACGCTCACCGACGTCGCCATCGACGACGCGACCCGTCTTGGCCCGGAAGGTAGCGGCTTTCAGACCATGTTGGAAGTTGTGCTTCCCCACTTCCAAATCGGCGTGGCCTCGGTATCGGTCGGCATCGCAACGGCGGCGTTTCAGGCGATCACGGCGCGCGTCGCAACCCGGAAATATGAACACGCCGGGGGCGCAGCACTCGCATCGATCCCGCGCGTGCAGTTTCTTGTGGCCGAGACGGCGCTTGAATCAAACTCGGCGCGCGCCTACCTGGGCGAGACCATTCGCAAGGCACTGTCGGGCGATCCCGCAGCGATCGTGGATGTGCTTGGCGTCAAGGTGAAGGCGGCGGACGCTTGTCTCGGTGTGGTCTCGCGCGCCATGACGCTCGGGGGCGGCTGGGCTTTCGGACGGCGTGGCGGCCTCGAGCGCCTCTTCCGAGACGCGCAGGCTGCCGCGGTGATGGCGCCATCGAGCGACGTTCTCAAAGACTTCATTGGACGGGCTTGCCTCGGCTTGCCCTTATTCTAAGAACTGCTGGACAGAGGAGACAATATGTCACGATCATCTGGCAGCACGGCCCTGCGTATCGGCGCCGTGGCCTACGATCCGAAGGTGGTAACGATCTGGGAGGGCTTTACGGCGTACTTTCGAGCGCTCGGAGTGGAGATCGACTACGTCCTCTACTCGGACTACGACGCTCAGGTCGAAGCAAACTTGTCCGGGGAGGTCGATGTCGCATGGAACTCGCCGCTCGCCTGGGTAAAGACTCAAATCCTCAGCGGCGGCGCCTGCCGGGCCATCGCCATGCGTGACTCGGACCGCGACTTGACCACGAAGATCATCGCGAGGTCAAGCTCGGCGCTGGCCGGCATCACCGATTTGAGAGGCAAAACGGTTGCGGTGGGCGCGTCGGATTCACCTCAGGCAACCCTGATTCCACTCGGAATGATCGCCGACCTTGGCCTCGACCCGCGAAGGGACTTCGGCGTCCTCTACAACGAAGTCATGGTCGGCAAGCACGGCGATCACGTCGGCGGTGAGCGCGGCGCCGCCAAAGCGCTCGCAGCCGGGCTCGCGGATGCCGCCTGCGTCTTGGATGCCAACTACGCCGCTTTCATCAATGATGGTACGCTCGACCCAGGCGCCACGCGTATCCTGGCAACGACGCCTCCCTTCGATCACTGCAACTTCACGGTGCGCGGCGACTTGCCCGAAGAGCGAGTCAAACCGTTTCTGGACGCGATGTTCGCGATGTCGTTCGAGGAGCCGGAAATCCGGGTCTTCATGGAACTCGAAGGACTCAAACGGTGGCTGCCCGCGCGCACGACCGGCTACGCGCAGCTCGAAAGAGCTGTTCAGCGGTTCCACTTCTACGGCTCGGCTGCCTCGACGGCGGGAAACTGATTTCCGCGGTGGCTTGCCTATGACCGAAGGGACATCCAAGCAGCAGCTTTGTCTTGAAGACTGTTTGAGTGCCCGACGGTGCCGCTGCGCCGCGGGCCGCCCTGAGTCGAAGTTGGCGTTCACTCTGATCGCGTTAGGCTGAGGGGCGATTCTAGAGCTCGAACTCAGATGAGAATCCATTTCGGCAGGACGCAAATCCGTTTTGACCCACAATAGAACGTGAACTAGCTCGGGCGTCGAGGACCCTGTCTCGAGCGGTCAAGTTAGGAGAATCAGCCGTTCGAGTGAACCAATCTGGGGTTGGCGCGTACCTCGTGAAACTC
>DATMRE010000051.1:0-17951 GCA_035566475.1 Verrucomicrobiia bacterium
GAGACGTCGACCAGCCGTTCCTGGTCAAGTGCGAGCTTCGCTTTGGCCCGAAGGATCCTGCGCACGGATTCGTCGATCCGCTTGGCGGAGAGGCGCCCGGACCGGGCGGCATCTTTCAGGGCTGCCATCGCTGCATCCGGAACCGGCGACATGAGCAGCACGTCCGCCCCGGCCTCGACCGAACGGACGGCAGCCTCGCCGGGCGGCTAGAGCGAGGTGACACCGCCCATGTCCATCGCGTCGGTGACGATGAGCCCCGGGAATTTCATTTCGTTGCGCAGCAGGCCGGTCAAAATACCTTGCGAGAGCGTCGCCGGAACGTTCGCGTCCGGCTCGAGCGCCGGCACCGAGAGATGTCCCGGCATGATGGAGCTTACGTTGGAGGTGATTGCCGCGCGGAACGGAACCAGCTCCTCACGCTCAAGGTCTTTGCGGCTGCCCGGAACCACGGCCAGCCCGAGGTGCGAGTCCACACTCACGTTTCCGTGACCAGGGAAATGCTTCGCTGTCGCGAGCGCGCCATTCTCTTCGACTCCACGCACGAATTCGGAGACGTACTCGGCCACGCTCTTGGCGTCTTCGCCAAACGAGCGAATATTGATGATCGGATTGTCGGGGTTATTGTTTACGTCCGCGTCCGGCGCGAAAATCCAGTGCACGCCGGCCGCCCGAGCCTCGAGAGCAATCGTTTTGCCGGCCGTGTAGGCTAGATTCGGGTCGCCGGTCGCGCCAATGGCCATGGCCGAGGGAAACGATGTGCCTTCATCGAGGCGCATTCCCGTGCCGGACTCGAAATCCGCTCCGACGAGCAGCGGAACCTTCGCGCGTTTTTGAAGCTCGTTGGTAATCACGGCGGTCGGATACACTTCGCTGCGCTCAATTCCAAGCGGCCCGCGAATCGTTCCGACGATCAGTCCGCCCACGTGGTTCTCCTCGACCTCGTGAAGCAGCTCTTTGTACGCCGGGCTTTCGGTGGAGGTGAAAACGCCGAAGTAATACACCATCAGCATCTGGCCAAGCTTTTCGTCCAGGGTCATTTTCCCGAGAGTCTGCTCGACCCATGTCGGTCGCGAAGCCGGGCGGCGGGTTCTGGCGCGAGCTGTTCTTTGTGTGCGAGCCGAAGGTGTCATGATCAGAAGCAGTGCCAGCGCCGAAAGCCCTGGTTTACGCATCGTTTTCGTCCGAGGCCTTGCATGTTGACGCCTCGATCCCGCGGCTGTATATAGCACACGGACCGATGCCGCACAATCGAACCTCCGCGACCATGTTTCGTATCCGTCCTCGCAATCGTCGGCTGCTGGTAGGTTTTCTGGCTCTGTGCATGGTTCGACACATCACCGCGCAGGCGACACCATCTTACAACGCGAACGACCACACGCGGACAGGTATCGATGTCCTGGAAGAGCAGAATTTCGCGCCTCTTCGCGGGAAACGGGTTGGACTGATCACCAATCAAACGGGCGTAGATTTCCAGGGCCGGCGCACGACCGACGTCCTTCGGCGGGCTCCGGGCGTGAAGCTCGAGGAGCTGTTCAGTCCCGAGCACGGAATTCTGGGCCGCGCGGATACCGTAGTTGCCGACGGGCATGACGCTCGAACGGGCCTGCCCGTTTACAGTCTTTATGGCCCAACACGCCGACCGACGCCCCAGATGCTTGAGAATCTCGATGCGTTGGTCTTTGACATCCAGGACGCCGGGACTCGCTTTTACACCTTTATTACGACGATGGCCTATTGCCTGGAGGAAGCGGCGAAGCGGCACATTCCATTCTTTGTGCTCGACCGGCCAAATCCACTCGGTGGCGACGTCATCGCAGGGCCGATGCTCGACCGGGACCGCACCTCCTTCGTCGGATATTTCCCGATGCCCGTGCGATACGCCATGACGCTCGGCGAGCTGGCGCAGATGTTCAACGCCGAAAATAAGATCGGCGCCGACTTGCACATCATCGCCATGAAGGACTGGCACCGCCATGAGACCTACGACGAGACCGGCCTGGCTTGGATACCGCCATCACCGAATCTGCGCACTCTCGAGGCCGCCTTCCTCTATCCCGGCATCGAAATTCTGCAACCCGCCGGCGTCTCGGTCGGCCGGGGCACGGAGGCACCGTTTGAGCTCATTGGTGCACCCTGGATTCGTGCGAACGAGCTCATTGGAGTCTTGAATCGGCGGAAGATTCCCGGCGTGACCTTCGCTCCGGCGCAATTCACCCCTGTCGGGGACCTCTACAGTGGACAATTGTGCGAGGGCCTCAGGATCAATTTGACCGACCGACCGTCGCTCGACGCCATGCGAGTGGGGATCGAAATTACCGACGCCTTGCATCGGCTCAATCCCGAGCAATTCCATATCGAGAAGATCATCGATCTGCTGGGCTCACGAGTCACCCTCGAACGCCTCGAGCGCGGCGAACCGCCCGCACAGATCGTGGCCGGCTGGTCTGATGACCTGGGCAAATTCCGCACCCTACGCGAAAGATATCTCCTCTACGATTGAGGCCCTCCCAACGAACCAGCCGACAACACCCTGGCCGGCCTCTCGTTCGCTCAGATCAGATGAGCTCGACTCCGAGCACGACCTTTGGCAGGTCTCCGCGAGCTTCGCCCGAGGGACCCGGCAACCACGCCGCCTCCGCTCGCTTCGATGGTCGATCCGATCTGAAACAGGTGTCCGAGTGACGTTGGCGGTAGGTTCCGCGACGATTCGGCAGCAGTCAGCATCCTCCCGGAGTCTTTGGAGGCTTTCCCGGGAATCTTTAAGTATAATCCTCAAGAACTGGCGGGGTCGGTTGAGACGCCCAAAGACTGTCGGGACCACGGGATCAGAATCACGCGCACCGGCTTCGAGCGCGTAGCTCTCCGCTCGGGCGAAATTTACGGTCCCATCGCGAAACCGAAAGGAATCTAGAAGATGAGCAGTCCGAATGAATTGCTTCACAACTACGGCGGAAGCTGGAATCGTTCGAGCGGGAGCCAATACCTAGACGTCACGAACCCGGCTACCTCGGCGAAGCTGGCGAGCGTTCCCCTGGGCACGAAAGAGGATGTGAACGACGCGGTGCGCGCCGCATCGGCGGCATTTCCAGGATGGCGCCGCACGCCGCCCGAAGAACGCATTCAATATCTCTTCAAGCTGAAGCAGATCCTCGAAGACCACGTGGAGGAGCTCTCGCGAATTTGCACCGAGGAAAACGGAAAGACGCTTTCCGAATCGCGTGCGGAGATGCGCCGGGCGATCGAAAATGTAGAAGTCGCCTGCGGGATCCCCACTCTCATGCAGGGCTACAACCTCGAGGATGTTGCGCCCGGGATCGACGAGATGATGATCCGCCAGCCGCTTGGGGTGACCGCCGCCATCACGCCGTTCAACTTCCCGTCGATGATCCCCTTCTGGTTCCTGCCGTACGCGATAGCCTGCGGGAACACGTTCATCCTCAAACCCTCAGAAAAAGTCCCGCTCACGGCGCAACGTTCCTTTGAGCTGATGGAAGAGCTCAAGCTGCCACCCGGCGTCTTGAATCTGGTTCATGGAGGCAAGCAAGTTGTGGACGCGCTGCTGGAGCATCCCGAAGTGCGAGCCATCAGCTTCGTGGGCTCGACGGCGGTGGCAAAATACGTCTACGCACAAGGTGCCGCGCACGGAAAACGCATGCAATGCCAGGGCGGGGCAAAAAACCACGTCTTGGTCTTGCCCGACGCTGACCTTGAGACTTCCACCCGTATCGTGAGCGACAGCGCTTTCGGCTGTGCTGGGCAGCGATGCCTGGCTGTTTCCGTGGCCGTCACGGTCGGAGATGCGCAGACCGAATTCACCCAGGAAATAGCCAGGCTGGCCAGCACGATCCAGGTCGGCAATGGACTTGAGAGCGATGTGCGCATGGGTCCGGTGATCACGAGCGAAAGCAAGAGGCGAATCGAGGGACTGATTGCCAAGGGTGCGAGCGAAGGCGCGGCGGTGCTGCTCGATGGCCGCAAGGGCAATGGAGCGTCGCCCGATTCCGGGAACTTCCTGAAGCCCACGCTCCTTGACAACGTCCCAGCCGGAAGTGTTCTGTCGACGACCGAGATCTTCGGGCCTGTTCTGAGCCTGATTCACGCAAAGACTCTCGAGGAAGGCATCGAGATTCTCTCGCGTAGCCTCTATGGCAATATGGCTTCGATTTTTACGACGAGCGGGGCCGCAGCCAGGAAATTCCGCTATGAAGTGCCGGCGGGGAACGTGGGAATCAACATTGGGGTCGCTGCACCGATGGCTTATTTCCCGTTCAGTGGCTGGCGCGATAGCTTCTTTGGCGCGCTGCACGCACAAGGACGCGATGCGATCGAATTCTACACGGACAAGAAGATCGTAATCGAGCGGTGGCCCAAGGAGTGGTCTCGCAAATTCTAGTCAACCTTCCCGGGGCCTCCCAGACCTATCGCCAACAGCTGCTCTACCTGCGCATTCAAAGCTCGCATCTCGTCCCCCGATCGGAACTGCATACACGTGCCGGTCGTTTCCATGCCGAGCAAGATCAACCTTGGAGTTCGCCTCATCCTGCCGATCGAAATCGACGCTCGGGTCCGCATCGTCTGGCGACCGTCCCGGAACAATAGAGCGTGCAGGGCCTCGAGAGATGCGCTTGTCCTCTCCGGTCTGGGAAAGGCCCGGACACTTTGCTGCCGCAGTTGGTTCCCGTCACTTCGAAGCCATGCCGTGGCGTATATCGTATATGTCGAAGGGCCTCGGTTCGTTGACGGTATAATCGCCACCTCATAACGACGCATCGGCCACGCGTTCGGGGGTTTCCTTCAAGCGTGACCGCATGACTCTTGTCATTTGTATTACACTACTTGACGAGCCGTTGGGGAACGCTTCCGTAGCCAGGGAGAACAAAAAGACCAAGTCCTCGAGGTCTGATCCCTGAAGCGCCGCGACCGCATCACGCAAGGGCGGCGTTCTGCGACGGCGGAGGACATCGGCGGGGTAAAGGTTCGGCTGGTCACGAGCCATCCTTGCTCAAGCGAGAGGTTCGGACGATCGACCCGGCCATCCGGCACCGACTTGGAGGGGAACTTGTTGCAGGGGGTTGTGCCTTTTCCACCTGAATTTGCGCGGCGTTACCGTGAACGGGGCTACTGGGGCGGTCAGTCACTCGCGCAAGAATTTAGGCCGGTCTTTGAGCGCTATGCGGACCGCACCGTCCTGATTGATCGTGACCGGTCGATGACCTACGCCGAACTCGACCGGCAGTCGGACAATCTGGCGCTGAACTTTCTGGAACTTGGCCTCTCGCCTCTCGACCGGGTGGTCGTCCAGCTACCAAATGTCGCCGAGTTCGTTGTCCTTTATTTTGCTCTTCAAAAGATCGGGTCGATCCCCATCATGGCGCTGGCCACGCATCGCTACTCGGAAATCAGCCAGTTCGCGAGCCTTTCCGGAGCAATCGCCTGTGTAATCCCTGACCGCCTGGGCGGATTCGACTATCAGGAAATGCTTGACCGTGTTCAGCGGCAGAGTTCGACGTTGAGACATGGAATCACACTCGGCTCTCCCCGCCCGGGATTCCTGTCGCTCTCCGAGATGATCACTAAGCCGGCTACCTTGCCCGCGTCCGCACTTGGAGAAATCCGGATCGACCCCACGGACCCGGCGGTTTTTCAGCTCTCCGGCGGAACAACGGGTATCCCGAAGCTGATTCCGCGAACCCATAACGACTACGCCTACAACTCCAAGGTCGCCGCGGACGTCTGCGCGGTCGAAGGGGATTCCGTCCTATTGTTGGTTCTACCCATAGCGCACAATCTGCCGCTGGCCTGCCCCGGCATCCAGGGTTTCATGTTTCATGGCGCGAAAGTGGTGGTCAGCACCTCGACCAAACCGGAAGACATGTGCGCTCTGATTGAAAAACACAGGGTCACGCACATCAAGGTGGTGCCTGCGCTCTTGATTCGATTGCTGCACGACGCGGCCGTGGGGCGTCACGACCTCTCCTCCTTGAGGATCATTCAGAGCGGTGGTCAGTGCTTGCAGCCCGAAGTGCGGATGCTTGCAAGGAGTCTCATTCCGAGCGCGTTTGTGCAGGAGAACTTCGGGATGTCGGAAGGGCTTCTGATGTTTGTGCGGGTCGACGACCCGGAAGACGTGTGTCTCGAGACGGTGGGACGTCCGGTTTGTCCCGACGACGAAGTTAAAATCCTCGATGAAGTCGACAACGAAGTCCCGTTTGGTGAGATCGGCGAACTCTGTTGCCGGGGGCCGTACACATTGCGGGGCTACTTCGGCGTCCCGGAATACAACGCCCGCGTATTTACCGCCGACGGGTTTTACCGGTCCGGCGACTTGATGCGACAACACTCCTCCGGCAACTACATCGTCGAGGGACGAAGGAAGGACCTCATCAATCGCGGCGGCGAAAAGATCAGCGCCGAGGAGGTCGAGAATCTGATTCTGTCGCATCCCTCGGTCATGGACGTCGCCTGCATTCCCGTGCCGGACCCGGCGCTCGGGGAGCGAATGTGCGCCTGTGTGTTGTTGCGCAAGAACGCCAGCCTGAGCTTTGATCAGCTGAAGAATTTCCTGCTCGAGAAGGAGATCGCCAAGTACAAGATTCCAGAGCGTCTGGAAATTTTGCCGGATTTTCCGCTCTCGACGTTTGGCAAGGTTTCGAAAAAGAAACTAGCGGAGATCGTTGCCACAAGGACGGCAGTGGAGAGGAAAACCGCGACGAGTCTTTCGGGTTAGGCGCGGCATCGCGGATCGGCGGAAAATCTCATGAGAATCATCGATGTCCATTGCTACCCGAATACGAAAGAGTGGATTGCGTGCCAGCAGCCCTACGTCGATGCTCTCGCCGCGTACTGGAAGAGGCCTTGGACGCCAAAGACGGAGGAGGACGTTGTCAAGGAGTTCACAGAGGCCGGTGTCGAGGCGATTCTCGTGGCGCTCGACCTTGAAACGACCGTCGGCACGCCTCCCTGCTCAAACGACTTCGTCTCCTCGATGCAGCGCCGCAACCCGCAGCGCATCATCCAGTCGTGGGCCGCTGTCGACCCCCTCAAGGGTGAGAAGGCCCTCGGTGAGGCAAAGCGGGCCATTCGGGAACTCGGCATGCTGGGATTTCACTTCCATCCGATCATCGGGCATTTTGCGGTGAATGACCGGCGTCTCTATCCGCTGTTCGAAGTTATCAACGAATTGAAGGTGCCGGTGATGATCGATGTGGGCACGACGGGAATGGGCGCCGGCATGCCGGGCGGGATGGGATCGAAGCTCCGGCACGCTCATCCTTCGGCGATTGACGAACTAGCTGCCGATTTCCCGAGCCTGACGATTCTAGCGGCTCATCCAGGCTGGCCCTGGGTGGAGGAGATGACGGCGGTGGCGCTCCACAAAGGCAATGTCTTCTGGGAGCTTTCGGGCTGGGCGCCCAAGTATTTCCCTCCGCAGCTGAAAGTCGACATCCGTGGGCGGCTAAAGGAGAAGATGATGTTCGGCAGCGATTATCCGAGCATCCCTTACGACCGCCTCCTGCGCGAATGGGACGAACTCGGCTACACGGCCGACATCAAAGAGCATCTGTTCCATGGCAACGCCGAACGTGTCCTCGGACTCTCCAGACCCGGATCATCGGCCGATCGGACGACCGTTGACACAAGCCACCAGGCCGAGCGGCCCGACCGATTGAGCGAGCGGAGTTGTGGCAGCCCGTGATGTTGCCACGAACCCATCGTGGGACTGTCCGTTTGCGCCGAGTGTGCACCAGGTCGGGCCGCCGGCCTCGTGCACCGTGGTGGACACCGCCCGGTCGGCCTCTCGCCGCAACCAGAACTGCATGGCTCGACAATACGATCGTTCAGGTCCGCACCGAAGGCCCATTAGGTCTTAGTTAAAAATCGAAGACTTCTGCCCCCACCGCCCGTCGTATAAGAACGACGCCGCGGGCTTTCGGACGCGGGGTGCCAGTTCTCGCTCGCGTAACTGATCTGGCAATTTTTCAGGATCCCCCGGATATCCCAGGGCGAAACCGGCGACAGGATCGTAGCCTTCGGGAATCGCTAACGCTTCCCGCGCCTTCTCGACCACGATACCGGCCATCTGATGCAGCTGGAGACCCTGGGCGGCGGCTTCGATCGCCAGATTGGCAGCTGCCTGGCCCAGATCGTGGTAAGCGTGCCGATTTGGCTTGCCATCGTCAAATTTCAGCTTGGCGACGGAAACACCGACCACGGGCGCGTTCTTGGCCCATCCGGCATTGAACTCTACGTAGCAGCTTAGGATTCGCTCGAACTCCTCGGGCTTCTCGCGCAAAGCGATGACGAACTGCCACGGCTGCCCGTTATACGAGGACGCCGCCCACCGCGCGGCTTCGAACAGACTCTGGAGTTTCGCGGGTTCGACGGCACGGTCGGCGAACGCCCGAGGACTCCAGCGCCGCCGTAGCAAATCATGAATCGGATATTTGACAGCTGCGGGCTTTTCCATTCCAGTCAGATCCTCCTACATTCCTCATTTGACTTGTTTATCTTCTAGTTCAAGGCCCGGTACCAGTATGACCAGTCACACCATTCCGTGCTTGCAATAAAGGACCGCAAATCTTCCTGATTCGACGGTCGCATTTTGCAGAGAGTCAGGCGGCGATCGAGAGGAACTGCCCTTAGTCCGGCACACTCATGAGCCGGTCGCGGCACAATTCACTGCATTCGCCCACGCTCTCCTGTCCAGGTCCGACCGCGGTCGGACGGAGTCAGCCTGGTCTTGAAGCAAGGTCGACACTACCAGCCCCGTAATCAACCGCAGCGCTACTTGCCCCTTCAGGCGGGGGCAGTTCCTCTAACGCCTTCTCGAGCCAGCCAAAAGAGATGCGCTCCTGCTCGAGCCGTACGCGCGGCCCCAGATGGTCGTGCCTGAGATCGTCGAACAGACTCTGTTCGGCGGCGCTGAGCCTGCTGAGCGCTCCCGCATGCCCTTCCTGTTCTTGAACCCAGAGTTCGCGATGGGCCATCAGAGTCTCGCGGTCCATCAGGAATGACCGGGCCTCGGGGAAGGCCGCGCGCAGGCGGTCGAGTATGGCGAATCCGTGCGTATCGACATCGCCCCAATAGTAAAGGGTCTTCTGTTCGAACCATCGAACCTCCGCAAGGCGCTCCAGGCCATAGCCCAATCCGAAGATGACCAAGCTCTCGGACACATTAGGGAAAGCCAGGCCATTGACGTCGTTTTCGGTAATGAACACCCGCTTGACGGGCAGCTTCAACCGAGAGAACTCGGCGCTGGTGACAGAGAGATCGGAGAGACCGCTGAGATAGAGCCTGTGGTCCAGGAAACGGAATCGGATCAGGCTCGGCTTGGCGATGAGGCCGTACCTTTGCTCGAAACCTCCGGCTCCGCTGAACCGGGTGTCCACGGCTTCGGGAGGAAGCACAAGGTCTAGCAGTTCCGAGAGGAGCCCTTTGCGGGCCTCGATGAATTTTGTGTCCACCCCGGCAATGTCGAGTTGGCGGAGATAGAGACGGAATCCGGGGTGGCTTCTGAACCACATCAAAACCCGCAGAATCTGCCCCCAATCTTCGGCGTATTGGAGCGCCTTCAGGGGGTTACGGGCCAGCCAGTCACCGAGCGTGGGGAAGCACGCTAAGGTGGCTTCGGTCAAAGTCCGGAAGCGTTCGGCTTCCAGGCTCCGGCCGACCAGGCAGAGGGCATCGTGCTCAGTAGGCAGCAGAACGCGCAGTGGCACTCGGTTTCGACCAAGTTGCTGGTGATGGATCTCAGTCCATTCGATCTCATAGCCAAAACCTTGTCTCGCCTTGCTTCCTTCCTCGAGTTCTCTGATCCACCGGCGAACCTCATCGAAGCGGTCCGATACCGCCTTCCGATCGGGCCTTCTCAGTTGCAAGGGGAGAGGAAACAACGACTCGCCAACCAGCGGGGCCCTCAACATCTGTCCCCGGTTCCAGCAGATTTCGAGCTGGCGCTTGATGTCGGCAGGCGTTGTCCAGGTGACGGTTGGGCTCACGCGCTCCTCGTCGAGCGTTCGGCTCGATATTCTTCGATAGTGAGATTGCGCAAAAGCGACAGACGGCCGTCCTCATTGTGTACGAATCCTACGGCCGAGACATAAGGCTCGATGATGTGGATTTTCTGGAGTGGCGTGACGATGAGAAGTTGAAGGTTCAAGCGCCGGAAGAGTTCGAGTCCGTAACGAGCCGATTCATCGGAACCGCGCCCGAAGGCCTCGTCGATGACCACGAAGCGGAAGGAGCGCGAGCGGCTTGCACCCCATTCGAGACCGAACTGGTAGGCGAGGCTGGCGGCGAGAACGGTGTAGGCAAGCTTTTCCTTTTGGCCACCGGACTTGCCGCCTGAGTCGGTGTAGTGTTCATGCTCCCGGTTGTCCTCGCGCCACCGTTCGGAGGCGGAGAAGGTGAACCAGTTGCGCACGTCAGAAACCTTGCGAGTCCAGCGGCGATCGAGCTCGGCAAGGCCTTCGCGGCCTCGCAAGCGCTCGATGATGCGTTTGACTTGCAGAAACTTAGCCTCGGAATACTCCTCGCCCTCCGAACCTGTGAGCGCCCCTTCGGTGCAAGCACGCAGGTCCTGCTGGAAATCGCGGATCTCCGGATCGCCCGTCGTTTCGGCTTCCAGCACGATGTAGCGGCCGGGGCTGTAGTCGATCTGGCGCAGGGATTGGTTGATCCGGCCGATGCGTTCACCAATCGTCTCGCGCCCACGGCTCAGTTGCGAGTGGAAGTTGGCCACTTCGCGGATGGTGTTCTCGTTGAGCAGCTCCTTGAAGCGGGCTTCGAACCGGGGGAGGTCGTCGGACTTGAGGTCCTCGAGCATGGTGCGGTATCCGCTCGCGGCCTCCACGCTTCGGTCGAGTTCCTGCGTTTCGAGGGGATGGAGGTTGCAGTAGTTCTCCATCGCCTTGACAATCCTCTCCATGAGCCTTCGGCTTCTGTGGTCCTCGGCGTCGATTTTACTTTGCAGCCACTCGCGCATGTCTCGTTCGCGATTGTCGCAGGACTCGACCGTCAGAACGTGCTCGCCGAACGCTTCTGGGCGCATCGCTTCGAGCTGTGGGAAATACTTGGCCTTGGCCGCCTCCGGCGTCGCCGCCAAAAGGGTTTCGCAATTCGCTGATTCCATGTGAGCTTGTTCTCGTCTCTCCTCAACCCGCGTCCTCTCGTCCTTCTGTCTCTCTAGCTCCCGATCGGTCTCCTCGAGGGTCCGCTCGAGCGCGCTCAACTGTCGTTCGAGGGTACGCAGGACATCCGAGGCCTGCTCGAGCTGGCGCCATTCCCGCTCGAGCCGTTCGATTTCCGCGACCAGCGGCTTCCAGTCAAGATCGCGGAAGCTCTTGAACACGGCGAGCTGCTCGAGCGCGGCGAGCCGCACCCGCAATGTCTTCCGCTCGACGTCAAGCGCCGCGATCCTCCGCTCCGCAGCCCGAGTGCGAGCCTCCATGTCGTGCGCCTGTTTCTCCAAGGCAGCAATCTTGGCCTCGTTCGACCAGCCCAGCACGAACCGCGAACGGTCGTCGATCAGGTGGCGATCGTCCTTCTCGTGACGTTCACCGCGACCCTTGGTCTGGCCGGCGCGCGTGATCGCGCGTGGCTCTCGCCGGAACTCGTCAAGAGTATTGCAGCAGGCGTAATCGAAGCGCCGAGCGAGTTCCCCCTCGAGCCAGTCGTAGAAGATGGAATCGGGCTTGATCGCGAGCTTGCGAACGAGCGAAGCAGGGTGAAGGCTCGAGCGGTCGCTCATTCTCTGGTCCCGCACGCGGTAATAAACCAAATGCTCGCCGAGGTGCGTTCGGTCCACCCATTCGGCGACGCGGGCATACTGGGTGTCCGGAACCAGCATCGAGAGACCCACACCGCGGAGCACGCGCTCGATGGCTCCTTCCCAGTCGCCGTCCCCCGGCCGCACCTGGATCAGTTCCCCGGCGAATGGCAGAGTTTCATCCCGAAGGCCAGTCGACCGGCACAGCGATTCACGTAGATCGAGCATGCGTCTTGGAATATTGGATCGTCGCTGCCGGAGAGACTGAAGCTCGGCCGCCAATTCATCATATTGCCTTTTCCATTCGTGGAGTCCGACATTGGCCTCGGTCAAGGCGTTCTGCGTCTGGGCAAGAAGGGCCTCGCTCGAATCTCTCTCGCTCTCGATCGATCGCTGGTTCGTTTGAAAGACCTCGGCGTCGATTCCCCAGGGCAGCCCGATATTCCGGGCCAGGCTGTCGTACTGCTCGGCGCGCCTGGAACGCTCCTCTCGCTCGACTTGCCTGTCGCCGATCTCCTTCTTGAGGCGTTCGATGCGGTCGCCCCCGTTACTCGCGATCGCTTGCTTCACGTCGTCCCGTTCTGCGCGCTGGCGGTCCCGGCTCTCGGTGAGCGAGGCGATGCGACGGACGAGGCGCACAAGTTCCGCCTCCAGATGGATGAGCCGCTTCTCCAAGAGCTCTCTTTTGAGGCTTGCAAACCATGGCCGCAGAGCTTCCCGGCAGGACCGCTGCGCCTCTACGCGGGCAGAGATCTCGGCGTGCTCGTCGCAGTCGGCCACCAGCGGCAGGAGCAGTTCGATTTGCTTCTTGGCCTTCAGTACGGCGTCGTGTGCGCGGTTTAGGTTGTCGAAGTGACCGATGAGCGCCCCGATGTGCGGCTCGACATCAGAGGCCTCGAGCATGTGTTCGCGGACGAAGTCGGTCAGGTTGCCGACCGACTTCATGGAAACCGTCTGGTGGAACAGCTCGATCGCCTGTTCGTTCTCGATGCCGAAGCGCCGCCGGTACGCCGAACCGTATGCCGGGAAGCTGTCGAAGACCTCGACGCGCGTCATCACGCGCAGACGTTTCCGCATGTCGTTGATGTCCGTGCCAAAGCCGGCAAAGTGTTCGGCAACGGAGAGCGCCTTGTCGGCCAGGACGTAGAAGCGGGCAGGCTGTCCCTGTTGTTCCTTGAACCAGAACACCTGCGCGAGGGTCACCTGCTGGCCGAGCTCGTGGTTCGAAAAGCGCCCGAGGATCACCGAGTAGCTGTTGCAGTCACGGAGCGCTACCGGCCGGGCGGCGGAGCCGGACTCCGTTCTCTCCGACTTATAGTGCCCAAGCACGTAGGTTCGGAGGGTGCGCTCGCGCGCCTCCGCTCCAGCCGCTTTGTTGTAACTGAGCTTCTGCGGCGGCACCAGCAAGGTGGTGATGGCATCCACGTAGGTAGATTTGCCCGAGCCAATGTCCCCGGTGAGCAAGGCATTGTCGCCGCCAAGATCGAAGCCCCAGATATGGCTGTGAAACGTACCCCAGTTGTAAACCTCGAACCGGCTCAGGCGGAAACCCGGGCGTTCGCCGGACAGAAGGTCCGGGCCCTGTGATTCTAGGGCTGCACCCAGTTCGCTCAAGGATGCTCCTCTTTGTCCGGTTGTGAAACGGAAATGTGGCTGCGATACTCCTCGAGGCGCCGGTCGAACTCGTTGAGCCACTGCGCATCAACGAACGCTTTGAGAATGCGACGTGCCTCGAATTGATTATCCCGGCCCTGCAGCCGGCGCAGAAATCCCATCTCCACGACCTTGTTGATGTGGCTGTTGATCTGATCGATCAAGCGAGCCTCGTTGGCGGTGTCCGGCAGGAACAGTCGCATGAGCTCGATTATATCCTCGCGGCTGAGGATCAGGCGGGTCTCGCTGCTCATGGCATCAAACTCGGCCATTTTCTTCCGCAGCAACGCGAGCAGCAGGCTCACGGGATAGCTGAGTTGGCGGCGAGGCACGAGCCGCGGCAACTCCGGTTCTCCCTCGCCGACCGGCCGCTGCCGGATATAGGCGTAGCCTTCGGCTTCATCAAGGACGAGCTCGAGGCCGAGCACGGCAATATACTCACGCACCCGTTCTTGCAGTTGGAGCAAGGATTGCCATAGCGCCGGATCGTTCTCCAGGCAGGTCACGCCTTTCATTAAGGACACAAGGACGAGCGAAATGTTCGTCGTTGAATCAGGATGGGTCATGGCTGCTCCGATCGGGATCCGCCGTGCGTTGTGTTTGCCGCGTGAAGATCACCAGCGGCAAGGTGGCCCGGCGAAGCGTCCCCGCGCGATCGGTCCAGCAGAGCGACTCCCTGCTTTTGTCGTCGATGACCGTCGTACGCTCCTCCGCAGCGAGGCTCAGGTAGGTGACCAGTTCGGCCAGTCCATGTTCGAGGGGCTGGGTCTTCACCAGCTCTCCGAGAGAGACCTGGTCGCGGGTTTGCAGCGCCCGTCGGATGTGGGCGCAGAGCCGCACTCTATCCACATAAACCTGCTCGAACAGGGCATCGGCCGGGATATCTTCGTTTCCTTCGAGCAACGCTCCACCGGTGATCTTCGGCTTGAACGGCGGGCTGAACAACGGGCGATCCATCGTGAGATCGACGTCGGGTCCTTCCTCGTCGAGCTCCATGAACCATCCATCGGGGAGACGATCTCGAATGATCATTCCGTGCTGTTCCACGTCGCGGATAAGCTGCATGATGCGCCTGTTTTCGAGCCAGGCCTGATCGTCCAGGTAGCGGCGCAACTGTTCGGAGAGGCGCGCCACGGTGCGCTGAGCGACCTCGCCGGCCTCGAGCCAATCATAGTGGATCCGCAGCAGGCGCTCGTCCGGCCCAAGATCCTTGACCGGCTCAAGTGCAAATGCGGATTGCAAGAGCGAGGAAAGCTCTTCCTGCCGCGCCTGTGACATGAGGAAATCCCAAAAGGCGCGGAAGCTCTTGCCCTGGTCGGAGTCGGCAATAACGTCTCGCTCGCCGAAAATCAATTCGAGCAGCGCTCCCTTGCCACCCTCCCAGGTTGCGATCCGCTCGCGCACACTGCGGTCAAGGTCGCGGAAGTTCTGCTCCACCTCGCGAAAATCAGACAGCAATCCCCGGGCGGTGCTGGCCATCTGCAGGAAACGATCTTTGATCTGGGTTGCATCCATCAGAATCAGCCGCCCCTGCCGGATGTGCTGGATATCCGCATCGATTTGGGCCCTGCGCTTTTCGAGTTCCAGGATGCGGGCCTCCGGATCGACCTCGCTCCCCTCCGCCATTTGGCGCAGGAGCTCGAAAACGGTCATCAGGCGCGACTCGGTGCCCACGAATTGCCGTCGCCCCAGGCTGGTCAGCCAGTCAATCGCCTTCTCTGTGGCGGGCGTGATGTCGTAGTGCGGCTCGTCGTTGTTTGCGGGATAGTATTTGCGCAACCAGGCATGATCGTCGGATGCCCAATCATCGAGGTAGTGGGCGGCGGGCCTCGGGAAGGCCTCTTCGCCGAGCCATTGGCGCAGATGGTAGAGATAATCTTCGAGCCGTGAGGCAAGATCCTGTTGCGACAAAGTGCGGAGGTTCGGCTGGATGAACGTCCGATCGAGAAAGCTGACGATTAGCGGCGCGTGGTCGGCCGAGAGCAAGCGCCAGGCGGGATGGGCGCGCCGCAGAGTTTCAAGAGTGCGATAGTCCATCAAGGAGGCCGGTCCATCCTTTCAAAACCGCCCGCCGGAGTCCGGACCGTGTATCTTCTCCCGGATTCGAAGCGAAGGATATCGCCGGCATTCGACGCCGGGAGTGGGAGCGGCGGCGAAAGCGACGCGCTCGTCAACCGCATTGTTCAGGATCGCTGCATGATACGTCAAGCGTCCGTGCGGGCGGCCGGGACAAATTGTACGTCTCGCGAGGACCATCGCTCAACCCTTCCTCCCAATCCGCTCCTCGTGCACTTCCCCCCTGAAAACCCGGTTCGATGCGCACAGTCCGAGCTGAAGAGTGCACCGACGGCAGACCCCACAATCGAACCCGCTGCACTCGACAGAAGGCGGCCATCCGCTTCCGTTCTCGCCGCGATCGGTTGGGGGTCTCTCCTCGAGAGGGGGGCGATGAGCTCTGCTCGCATGCAGGTCGGATCGATCAAGCTGTGCGCGTGTTCCTCGCGAGCGACGTGACTTGCTATGATCAAGCGTCGCGGGCGCAGCCGGGGACTGCGGACGAGCAAAGCGCGGTCCACTCGTCCCGCATGCGCGTCGCCCTAATCGCTGGCCAAGAGGACTACCCCGAGGCGCAAACCATGCCGGTCTTGAGAGCGTCATCGACCCTCTCCGTGATCCCCGGCACGGGTTATCACACCCGTCGGGCGCGCCGATGAGTTCGCGGGCTGCTCAAGGATTTCATGCGCCGAACGAACTGGGAGGATGGAAAAGTGGAGCTGGCCGCACCATGCTGCTAAAGCTCACCGAGGAGTTGCCCGTTGACGCCTCGCTCGGCGACGTTTGGAGGCTTCTGCGCGACACGCCGCGCCTGACGGGTCTCTTGCCGGGAGTCGAGAGCGTCCGACCCTTGGATGAGCAAGGCGTCGAAGCGTACTCCGCGAAGGTGAGCGATAGGGTCGGCCCCTTCAGGATCAAGTTGGATCTAGAGGTCCGCGTCACCGAGTCAGTTGAACGGTCGCTGTTGAAGGCCAGGATCAAGGGCGCCGATTCGGCAGGGCTAAACCGCGTAACCGGCTCCCTCGAGATCGCCCTCGCTCTTCTCGCGCCATCCGGAACGCAAATGCATTTCGAAGCGTCCATCGAAGTTCTGGGCAAGTTGGCCGCGCTCGGTGCAGCGCCACTTCGCCGCAGGACGACTGAATCTTTTGCCGAATTTGCCCGGAACATCCAGGGGCAATTTGGGAAGGAGAAGCCGTGAATATTGCTTTTGAGTTGAACGGAAAGCCGACGAATATCGAGATCGAGCCGCGGGAGACGCTCGCCGAAGTCTTGCGCGCGCGCTGCCGTTTGACGGGAGTAAAGATATCCTGCGAAGTTCAGGTTTGCGGGAGTTGCACGGTTCTGGTCGATGGACTCCCCGTAAGCGCCTGCACCTACCTCGCCTACGAGGTTCGCTCCAGGCGTGTCACGACGATCGAGGGGTTGGCGGACGAATCGGGCCGCTTGCACCCGCTGCAGCAGGCGTTCCTCGACAACTTTGCGTTTCAATGCGGGTTCTGCACGCCGGGGATGATTCTGGCTGCCAAGGCACTCTTGGACGAAGGGACCGAGCCCACCGAGCGGGAGATTATCGCGCACATGAACGGCAATCTGTGCCGTTGCACGGGCTACCGACCGATTCTCGAAGCGATCCGCCAGGCTTCGCTCCAGATGCGAGGACACGAGTGACCCGACGCGACGAATTCCGAGTGGTCAATCATTCTGTCCCGCGTGGGGATGGACTGGCGAAAGTGACCGGAAGCGCCATCTATGCGAGCGACATGGTCGTCGAGCACATGGCCTGGGGGAAGGTTCTCCGCAGCCCCTTCGCGCGCGCCCGAATTCTCGCGATCGATCCGCGGGCGGCCCGAAGCCAGCCGGGTGTGATCGACGTTCTGACTGGCGACGCGCTCGGAGCCATCCATCCCTACTACGGGCATGGAGTGAAGGATCATCCTTTGCTGGCGATCGGCCAGGTGCGTTTCGTGGGCGAACCAGTCGCTGTGGCGATCGCCGAAGACGAACTGACCGCCCAAGAAGCCATCGAAGGGATCGCCGTCGAATACGAAGAACTCACCCCGGTGCTGGACGTCGATGCCGCGCTCGCCGAGGGAGCTCCGCTCGTCCACGAGAAGAATTACTCCGATGGCGCTTTCCGAGGCTTCGATGACTTTCCTGGCGCGTCGGGGAATGTCTGCCAGGAGGTACACGTGGAGTGGGGAGATGTCGAGGCGGCGATAGCTCGGGCCGCGCACGTGGCCGAAGGAGAATTCTACTTTCCCATGGTGTACGCCTACGCCATGGAGCCCTACGTCGCCATCGCGGATTACGATGCGAAGGGATGGCTGACGGTCTATAGCTCGGCACAACATCCGTTCATGGTGCGCCACGACCTGGCGCAAGTGTTTGGGCTGCCGCTTAACAGCGTGCGCGTGATCGTGCCGTACGTCGGCGGCGGTTACGGCAGCAAGTCCTACACGAAGATCGAACCGCT
>DATMRE010000052.1:0-5202 GCA_035566475.1 Verrucomicrobiia bacterium
GTTCGCTACGCGCGCAAAGTGGGCTACAACAGCGTGCAGGCCGCCACGAACGGAATCGAATTCGCCAAGAGCAAGGATTTCTGCAAGCAGGCCTTTGAAGCCGGCATGCGCTACGCCTACCTGCAATTCGACGGCATCGGCAACGACGCCAATAGCCATCGCCAGGTCGGCAACCTGTTTGATGTGAAGCTCCGGGCAATTGAGAACATGCACGAAGCGGGCATCGAGATCGTGCTGGTCACGACGATCGTCAATAACCTGAACAACGACCAGGTGGGCCCCATCGTGAAGTTTGCGATGGACAACCCCAAGAAGATCGCCTTCGTGTCGTTCCAGCCGGTTTCTTTCACCGGACGCGACGAGGACATCACGCCGGAGCGCCGCATACGCCAGCGCTACACGCTTTCGCACCTCGCGCAGGATGTGAGCGCACAGGTGGGGAAAGTCGAACCGACGCGTGATTGGTTCCCGATTTCCTACATCGCCACCTTCGCCGGTTTCTCCGACCTGGCGCACGGCCCGGATTCGCAGTGGGGCGCGCTGTCGTGCGGATGCCACCCGAACTGCGGCATTGGCACGGCGCTGATGATCAACAAGGAAACGAAAGAATGGGCGCCGGTGCCCCGGTTCCTCGATGCACCGAACCTCACCAAAGACGTCACGGCGATCACGGACGCAGCGCGCGGCAAAGGGTTTTCAAACTTCATGATGGCGCTCGCGCTGCTGAAGAATTACAAACCCTTCCAGGCGCCTCCCAGTTTGAGGTTGAAGGATCTGTGGATGAAGTTTGACAAGACCTGGGCCCTTTCGAAGAACTCGGAGAAGAAGTATGGCCGGACCAACCCGCAGCGTACCTATGAAGACGCGATGAAGCGCCGCAAGGAAGACCCCTGGAACTTCCTCTTCATCGCCGGCATGTGGTTCCAGGACCTGTTCAATTACGACTTCCGCCGCACCGAAATGTGCATCATCCCCTACGCTACCCAGCAAGGCGAAATATCCTTCTGCGCCTACAATACCGGCATCGGTTGGCGGAAAATCATCGAAAATATGCACAAGAACGCGACCGTCGCACAGTGGTACAAGACGCACGGAAAACATGAGATCTACGCGAAGGGGAAGAAGGTCGATCTCGCGAGCTACGAGCATTCCCTGCGGATCGACGAGGACGATGCCGCGCGCGTGCGTCATCTCGAGCACGACATCCCGCTGACGGCGGCTGAGGAAGATCGCATCCGCCGCAAGAAAGCTCTCGAGGAAGCGGCCCAGGTGCGAAGGATTTACGAAGAGCTCGTGCTGAAGAAGCCTCAAGAGACGGTCGTGCAGATCGGCACGATTCAGCAGATCCAGACGGCCGTTCCGGGTTCGGGCGTGAGGCCGGTTCAAATTTCGCCTGCGCCGTCGGACGGCCACTTGAAGGGCAATGGCAGCGGGCCGGGCCCCGGGAAGGTCGAGCCGGCCGAAGCGGAAGCATCGGTGGCCGGCGACTGAGCTCTCTTGCCGAGAGCCGATCCGGCTTTCTCGGCTAGCCTCGGCTTCGGACCGGGCGGTTGGCTCTCGGGCACGAAGCCTGTCGCCGCTCTTGGCCACCCGGACTCAGGCTGCTTGAGCACGTCGACCGGCCCAAAGGACCGACTGTCGATGCGTTCGAGTTACAATGTACCCGTCGCTCGCAACGAGGAGCTTGCCTATGCCAATCTACGAATATGTTTGTGATGATTGCGGAGAGCATTACGAACGGATCGTGATGAAGCAGAACACCATCATCTCGTGCCCGAAATGCACGAGCGGAAAGCACACGATCCAGCTTTCGGTTTTCGCCGCCCCAGCGAATGGGCATAAATCCTCCGCCGCATCTTCGACAACTGCCAGTCCCGGCGGTTGCGCCTGCACTCCGAGCACCTGCGGCTGCCACTAGAGTGCGCCTGCCTTCGGTCGGTCGGCCGATGTTCCCCCGCAGCACCGCTCTCTCCCGCTTCCAGGTGCTGACCGGTCTCGGTCGGGAATCTGCTCCCGGTTTGAGCGAACTACTGAAGAAACGAGCATCGGGTTGAGCTCGCTGACTGCGTTTTGATCCGTATAGGGATACTCTTGAAGGGGCGGCCGATGGCCATGAGCCGGGAACAGGCACGCGGCGAGCACACAGCCAAGATGAGCCATGAGCAATTCAGCGAGACGATTTACGGTGTGGTCTGCGCGGCCTGCCACAATTACATATTTATTGACCACACCAATTGCCCGCCTAGCTGCCGCGAGCACGAAGCCTGCCGCGAGGCATATCGATAGATTCCTCACTCGGCCGATGGCCTCCGCACGCTGCTCACCCGCTGATTTGGCGATCCCGCTCTCGCGGGACGCATCCAGCCCTTCGTAGGGTTTGCGAAGACTGTCGCCCAGGAACATAATGAGGCGTTCCAGGCCGGGATTCACGCGAAGTCGTCGAGGGAGACAGCTATGATGGGGGCATCATGCACAGCTTGAATCGCTGGTGGATTGCCTTTGCCGGCGTGTGCCTGCAGATGGCGCTCGGATCCGCATACGCTTGGAGTGTGTTTCGCATTCCGCTTGCGAAGCAATTCGGCTGGAGCATTCCCCAAGTGACGCTGACGTTCACGATCAGCTTTTTTTTCCTGGGATGCACGGCCTTCTTGGGCGGTCTGTGGCTGAATCGCAAGGGCCCCAAAATCGTGGCAATGACGGCCGGCGTTCTCTGGGGCGGAGGAGTCTTCTTGGCGAGCTTCGCTGCCCACAAGCTCTGGCTGCTCTACCTCAGCTATGGCGTCATCGGCGGTACCGGCCTCGGTCTCGGCTACATCGTGCCGGTGGCGGTGCTCGTGAAATGGTTTCCCGAACGAAGAGGCCTCATCACGGGGATCGCCGTTGGAGGGTTTGGCGCCGGCGCCCTGATCGCCGCGCCTGTTGCCAGCCGGCTGATGCAAAAAGTAGGCGTGCTGCCCACGTTCGAGTATCTGGGCATCGGGTATTTGATTGTCGCAGTCGTGGCTGGTTCGTTCATGCGAAACCCGCCCAAGGGCTGGAAGCCTGCCGGTTGGACGCCATCGGCCTCGCAGATTTCCGAGCGATCGGATCGGGACTACTCGCTCGGCGAGGCGTTGAAGACCTGGCAATGGTGGGCGCTTTGCTCGCTCATGTCCCTCAACACCATGGCGGGCCTATCCATCATGTCTCAGGCAGCGCCGATATTTCAGGAGATGGGGCACTTGAGCGCCATTGCGGCCGCCGGTTTGGTCGGCGTGGTCAGCATTGGCAATGGAGTTGGACGAGTGTTCTGGGCGTGGGTTTCAGACCTAACCACGAGGAAGACAGCATTTTTCCTTATGTTTCTGATCCAAGCGGTGCTTTTCTGGACCTACCACAGCATCTCCTCGGTCCTTCTGTTGGGCATTGTCACCTTCATTATCCTGATGTGCTACGGCGGGGCATACGGGATCACGCCGGCTTTTGCAGCAGACTATTTCGGGCCCCGGGACGTAGGACCGATTTTCGGTCTGATGCTGTTTCCCTGGGCATTTGCAGCCGCCTTTGGTCCGTTGCTGTTTGCATACTTGCGCCAGGCCACCGGCGGCTACGGCCAAGCGCTCCACCTCATTGCCGGTATGCTCACCGTCTCACTCGTTCTACCGATTCTCGTCTCTCCGCCTCGCAGCCGGATCCGTGCCGAGGGACCCGAGGCCCCCGCTCGGCTCGAACTGGAGCCTGCCGATCCGGATCCGGGCCAACACCAGTAGATCTCGGACCGTTGCGGGAGAGCGGTTTTGCGCGAGGTCGCTCTGGTCGCGACGCGCCAGGCAAAATGGTACTAAGATGAACCAGACCGCCCTCGCTCGCGAGCGATGCAACACCTGCTACCGGGACCGCATCTGCTCGATCAGTCGAAGCCATGTGTCTGTGGAGAGTTGTTCATGAGGATGGCGTGCTGCTCCCGTCTGGATGAGTACCGAGAGTTCCGAACGAAGCGGTTGCGCGCGGCTCGAATCGCGACGTTAGGCGGTATGGCGGGTGCGGTGGCCCTCATCGGTGCGTGCGCCGTGTGGGGGCAGGCTCAAGCCGTCCTGCCGTCCCCGACCGGCGCCCCTGCCGCGGACCCGGCGCTCGTTCGCAGACCCGCTGGCGACCGTTCGATCGGTGAAGCGATTCGCCTGATCGTGCCGAGCGGCACGCCCATCGAAGTTGCGCTCGACAAGGAGGTACGCATCGAACGGGTGGGCCAGCCGATTCGCGGGCATGTCATCGAACCGGTCTATGCCTTCGACAAGCTGGTCATCCCCACGGGAACCGAGGTTACGGGCGAGATCGCGCAAATCGAGAGCGTTCCGAACGCCGGAAGGGCCCTCGCCGCCTTGGATGCCGATTTCACGCCTGCACGCAAGATCCGAATCAAGTTCAGCGGACTCGCCCTGCCCGACGGTAAACATATGCCCATCGAGACGAGCGTAACTCCTGGGTCCGAACAGGTGATCGAGTTCGTCTCGCCCGCCGACGCCAAGAATCAAAAAGGGCGCGTGAAGGATGCGGCATCGGAGAAGGCAAAACAGGCCAGGCGCGAAGCCAAGCAGGAATGGGTCAAGGCCATGAAGCTCGTCGAGCAGCCCGGCAAGGTTCACCGCATCGAACGGTACGCGCTCGGGGAGCTTCCCGTTCACCCGCAGTACATCGACGCCGGCACGATGTATTTCGTTGAGCTTCATCAGCCACTCGATTTCGGAAGCGAGCCTTTGACTCAAGAGCTCGCATCTTCGATCGGTCGAATGGCTCCGGCCGGCAGCGTGGTACACGCGAGGCTTGTCACTCCGCTCGATTCGGCGACCAGCGAGAAAGGCGAGGGAGTCGAGGCCGTGGTCACCCGGCCTCTATTCGAAGAGGACCGTTTGATCCTTCCGCAGGGGAGCCGCGTGAAGGGTTCGGTCGTTCAGGTACAGCCCGCCCGCCACATGAGCCACAACGGACAGCTCCGGTTCGCGTTTCACGAGTTGGTTCTTCCCGACGGCGTCGACGAGCAAGTGAACGCGGTTCTCGAGGGAGTCCAAGCCAGCAAAGCGCAGAATTTGAAACTCGATTCCGAAGGCGGAGCACAAGCAACGACGCCCAAGACTCGATATTTGACGACCGCTGTTTCGCTCGGAATGGCGGCTGTCTCGCTCGGAGGCGACGGCGACTCGAAGATCCCGAATCCCGCCGGAA
>DATMRE010000053.1:0-3100 GCA_035566475.1 Verrucomicrobiia bacterium
AGAGTCGCCAATTGTTACGCCTCCATCTTCAAGAACTCAAAGATTGGAACTGTTAGACGTTATGAAGATGCCGGGCCCGGACCGGAGGGATTCCCCAAAATTGTCGGGCCCGACGGCGTCTTGCAACTTCTGGACCATGTCTCGTATTTGTGAGTATGAGTCGTTTCGCCTGCAATTTCGATCGCCCGCCCTTGATCGTCGGATCGTTCAAGTGAAAGCGAACTGGCATTCGAAGATGAAGAGATCGGCATCGCGCGCTACTGTTGGCGTATGCCCGGTCCAATCGCCTTCTCCGAACTATGCAATCCCGGGCCTGCTCTCCTGGGTCCTTGAACGATCAGTCTTCACACCTCAGCTCCCCCCTGGGTCTCTAATCATTGCGATCGACCCGCTGCAATTGCGTTTGAATATGAATTTTCGCCGGGATACAGTATGGTTAGAGGTCAAGAGTCGAGCGCTCGCTGATTCGAAGGGGGTTTGCGAATGGCAGACGAAAGCTGCGGTCCACCAAAACCAGTTGCAACCGGTCCGGCCCAGCCCGGGGCGCGCACGGTGATGTGCGTAAAGTTCGGGACCATGATGGAAGGGCTTGACCGAGTGCCGTGGAAGGGCGAACTCGGCCGGCGCATCTTCGAGAATGTCTCGAAACAGGCCTGGACGCTCTGGATTGAACACTCGAAGATGGTCATGAATGAGTACCGTTTGAATCCCCTCGACCCGCAGTCGCAGAAAATCATGGAAGATCAGATGGAGCAGTTCTTCTTCGGCGAAGGCGCAAAGCTCCCGGAGGGCTACGTACCCCAGAGGGCCAAGGACTGATCGCGCGTTTTGATTCCCAACAGGAATGGAATCGTTTGCTCGGCTTCAGGCACCGGTGCACCGCGCCTGATGGAAACTCTCAAGCGCTTGGTTTGCGACTACGATTTTTTCGAGTGCGGCAACCACCTCGTCAATTCTCAAACCTGGGATCGCGTAGTAAAGTTCGTCGTTATCCATGCCTGTGTAAACACGGTTCCCAATACACGCAAAACTCGGAGTTGGACGCCCTGTTTGCAATGTACCCGGAAGAAATGCACAGGTAGGCCGGGCCATCACTCTGTTAGGGCTAATGCCAGCTACGATCGCTGCCTCCGTCAGGAGCATACACTGCCTTGCGTTGCCGCGAATCAATACGATTTGGGGCTCACACGGAGACTGCGCCAGCGGGGAATAAACCGCGACTTGGAAGGGCTCCGCCCTGTGAGGCACCTGCGGAACCTCCTCTGGCCGAAGATAGTTTAGCGCAATCATCCGGCCAATCGTGGATTCGAGTTCCGCTGCCTTTTCAGGCGAAAGAGAGACGCCGTGGGTGTAGGCCCCGATTGTACAACCCACATGGTCGTCAGCCTTCGTGTGAAAGACTGCACCTTCGCTCGCCAGCTTCCAATAGGAGCAGCTTGCGGGGCGGGGAGTATTCACACGAGGCACGCCAGCGGGTGCGTCATCTAGAAACGCAATCGCTATCGCTTGTCGTTCGAGTCCCAAAAGCGCTTGCAGTCTGTCTCCGAGATTCGCATAGTCCATCTTGACCTCCTGGCCGAGGGATGGGCCGCAGCGAGCGCTGCTGCGACGCGAGCGCATTATACTTCAGGCAATAGTTTGAGGCTGCTTCCCCGAACTACGATCCTGTTGGCGTGGTCTGCCCTGATACCGGATGCCTGACCGGCAGGCGTGGCGTGATCGTGAACCGCAGCACGCTGAATGCGCCGCGCAGGGCTGCTTCGACCTGCGCTGGCGTTTCTCCGTGAGCAAAGATAAAGCCCAGGTAGGTCGATCCTTCGGGCCAGGCGGCAATGAAGTCATGCGACCGTGCGGTGATCAGAACCTCATCCACGCCCGGAGTCGTGGCGGACCGCTCCACGCCTTCTGCGCTCTCGAAAACGCCGCTACGAGGCACCGGGATCATCATCACGCCTGCCGCGTGCGGCTCACGCGCCATCTCGCCCCCCGCAAGCCCCATCACATGGCGGACGAGCAGTTCCTCGAGGGGGATCCGATCCGGCCCAAATCGCAGTGCCCGCGAGCAGAGCCCGCCAATGGGCCGTGGCGCGGCTTCGAGAACCCACGGACCCGCATCGTTCACCCGAAATTCTGCGTGAAGGGGACCCTCGGAGAGGCCGAGTGCGCGCACCGTGTGGGCAGCGCACTCAAAAATGCGTGTCTGCATCTCCGCGGGCAGCCTCGATGGCGTCACATAGATCGACTCCTCGAAGTAGGGCCCCTCGAGCGGGTCGGGTTTGTCAAACAGCGCCAGGGTCCGCAATCTGCCCTGTTCCAGCAGGCCCTCGAGCGCCACTTCAGCGCCGGGAACGTAGCGCTCGACGAGCAGGCGATCAAGTTCCGGCTCGCGCGTGGTCTGCACCTCGGGCGAATCCAGCAGGCGCTTGATGCGTTCAACGGCCACGGCAAATTCCGAGGCGTCGTTTGCGCGGATTACGCCCTGGCTCGCCGACAGCCGCAGCGGCTTCACCACGCTCGGAAACGACACCCGGGGAAGAACGGCTTCAAGCGGCTGCTTCAATGGAAACGAGAAGAACTCCGGCACGGGCAGACCCGCGTCGCGCAATAGTTCGCGCTGGCGCAGCTTGCTGCGGCAATTGTTAACCGACTCCGGCGAGCTCGAACGCAGGCCGAGTATGCGCGCCGCGTACGCGGCCGTGGCCGTCTGGCGATCGCCGAGTGCCAGGATCGCGCGAACCGGTGTCGTGCGAACGGCCGCCGCCAGCCGCTCGGCGGACTGCTCGGGCTCGTCGAAATGCAGCGGGATGGCGCCGTCGGCCCAGGGATCTTCGAGCCGGTGACAACGGTCGCTGCCGATCGTGACATCGACGCCTAGCCGCTTTGCGGCTTCAACAAAACTGTGCGTCTGGTAGCCGAGCTTGCTCGCGAGGAGCAGCAGACGTGGACGAGCGTGAACCCTAGTTTCGGCCAAGGGAACCTCAGAGGGCGGGCGTAACGTGGCGGGGATCGAGCGGCCTCACGCCGTTTCGCACAAGTTCCCCCTCGACCGCATTTTCACACGAATCGATCGCGCTCAGCGAGCGGCTCGGACGCCCTGGTG
>DATMRE010000054.1:0-2384 GCA_035566475.1 Verrucomicrobiia bacterium
CCGAACGCGTCGCCTCGATCTGCTGGGGCACGATCGACAGCGCCTGCGGTTTGCGCATGTCGATGAAGCGCGCCGATTCCCCGGCGGTCAGGTAACGATGCTGCTTGAATTCTTCCGGCACATCGGCGACCCCCATATAGATGGGCACGAATGGCGCGGCCAGCGAACCTATCTGGGTGTGCCATAACACTCTGAGCTCGCTGTGCTGCTGGCGGCCGAGCGGAACAATTTGCCCGTAGCCGGCCGTGTCGCCAGTCAGCTTCGGTGTACGGATAGCCCAGACAATGTCTTCAATGCTGATCTTGCCGGGCCTCTTCGAGCGGGCAGTCATCTCGTCTTCGATCCACGTCACGCCGGCCCAGCGATATTGACCATCACCGTAGATCAGGTTCGCATCGAAGAGACCGCTCTTCTTAGGATCGAACCATCCCTGTTCGACCGCGAAGGTGACGAGGTTGGGCGAGTAGAGAAAATCGGGGTGGCTGTCCGTGATCGGAATCTCGCCGATATAGCCCGGCCGTGATGCGCGGATGCTGTCCGGCCCGAGGCGCTCCGCCGCCCACAATCCCTGTCCGCCGGAGAATTCGATGACGACCCATGCCTCGTCTGCATCCGCTATGAGATGCGAATTGCCGCCATAGGTCGAATGACCGTGCCGGGCGGTCAATTCGCCGATCAGTTCTACACCTTCGCGCGCCGTCCGGGCACGTTCGAGCACCAGCCGGCTGAGATCGCTATAGTTGGGACCGTTCTGGGTCGACGGCGTCATCGCATTGAGTTCTGGCCGAGACGGCGACCAGACATCGCGCGCGGCAACGCCATGCTCGTTCAATCCGCCATTAGTGAGCGGTGCCGGTACCCCTCTGAAATAGCTGTAGCTGACCCTGATATGCCGCGCGGTTTCCGTGACCTGCGGTATCTCGGAAAGTGACCCGGGAAAATCCGACTCCGCGGTGACGCCGACGGTGACCGTCGTACAGGGCGCGTGCTGCCGGCGCGGTACAATCTCGAGCCAATGACTGGACGGCTCATCGCCATAGCCCGCGAGGTAGGGCGCGCCGTCCGACGTGTGGTTTTTTCCGATGTAAAGGGCGTAGCTCATGATTTCTCCTGTGGGAGCTCCTGATGATTTCGCTTCATGCCGAACCCGGCATCAGGCGACGGAATCAGAGGGCTCCATCTCTTATTTGCCGCCATACATGGCAGGCGACCTCGCGCCCTTCTCCGATGGTTTCGAGAACCGGCGCTTCCTCGCGGCACCGGTCCGAAGCGTAACTGCATCTGGTGTGGAAACGGCATCCAGACGGCGGGTTTCTGGGGCTCGGAATCTCGCCTGGGAGCAGGAGCCGGCCCCGCTTCCTATCATGCGAATTGATTTGCGACGTGAGCGAGAGAAGGCTTGCACTATAAGGATGCTCCACACCATCAAGGCAAATAAGTATAGGCGATTTTCGGGTCGAATCCGGCCCCTGCGCCGCGATGACACCGACCTCGGTCAAGTGGCCGCCGACGGCTTGGCTGGGCCAACGCCGCACCCAACGTGATGAGATGGCCGCCCTTGGCGGCCCACACATCCTCAAGAATTCGATGAAATGAAAAAGCCCCGCGCCTTAGTCCCCCAGACGCGGGGCAAATCCACGCGCTCGGAAGAGCAAGAAACGAGCCGCGAGGGAGGCTGTAGATTGCTATGCCGTCGACTGGTGTCAATTCGCAGAATGGGGAGCGGGGACGCCCGCGCGCAAGACCGGCTGCGTTTGTTCGGCTCATGTGGCCGCTTGGTCCTGGCGCACCCGAGGCGACATTCGAGTAGTTCGAGCTCAGCCGCGGCTATAATGTTTTAGGTCGGGCGCCTCTCGGCCGGCCTTCGCTTGGGAGCCCGCTGCGGAAAGCTCTTTCTTCGTGGTCATGCAACCACACGAAGCCGCTTCCGATCGCAACAGCGTGGGTAGGAACCCACCCGAAGTGAGAGGTATATTCCATTAACCGCGCGGGCCGGTTGCGACGGGTCCATTTTCTCGTAACGGAGCCTCAATGTCGGAAGTCCGCAAGCTCGCCGCGATCCTCGTCGCCGATATCGTCGGCTATTCGCGCCTGGCTCGTGCCGACGAGGAAGGCACGCTCACAAAATTGAGAGTTTTGTGGACTGACCTTCTGGCCCCGGCCATCGCGTCGCGGCAGGGCAGAGTTGTCAAACGTACGGGGGACGGCGCTATCGTCGCCTTTCAGAGCGTGGTCGACGCCGTCCGCTCGGCCGTCGAAATCCAGAGCGCCGTGGCCGGCCGAAACGAGGGCGCCGATGACGAGCGGTGCATTCGGTTTCGGATTGGCCTGCATCTCGGCGACGTCGTGGAAGAAGCCGATGGCGACCTCATGGGGGACGGGGT
>DATMRE010000055.1:0-14501 GCA_035566475.1 Verrucomicrobiia bacterium
GGTGACGATCGGGCTCGCGGTGGGTCTGATCGTCGGCCTGCATCGTTTCACCCGGGGTTCGATGTATCCGATCATCCTGCTACTCTACGCCACGCCGCAGGTGACGATCCTGCCGCTTTTCGTGCTCGTCTTCGGCATTGGGCCCGCCTCGAAGATCGCCTTCGGCGCAAGTCACGGAATATTTCCGATCATCATGACGGTCGCAGCCGGCGTGCAGAACATCAAACCCATTCTGCTGACCAGTGCCCGGTCGATGGGCGCGACCCGGCGTCAGATCCTGTTTTCAGTCGTTTTCCCGCACTTGATTCCGAGTTTTTTCACCGGCCTGCGGCTGGGCATGACCGCCGTACTGTTCGGCGTACTTTTGGCCGAGCTATACGTCTCCCAGTCAGGTGTCGGTCATTTCACCACTCAGTTCACGCAAACCTTCCAGCCGCAAAACCTGTTCGCGCTCGTCGCCGTGCTTGCCGCGATTGCCGTTGCGCTCAACGAGTTGTGTCGGCGGGCAGAACTGAGGTTTAGCCGGTGGCACGCATGATCAAGTGCGAAATGGGTGGCCGCGATCCCGGCGTTTGATGAGGAGGCCTGTCCATGGCTAAGCTCGAGCTTTCTCTCGCTTGTGGCGATTATGAGATCACCCGACCACTCATTGAAGGCTCGGTCAAGCCCGATGGTATTGAGCTGACCGTTCTCGCCGGGGCGGGTTCGCGAGAGCGCCATTGGCGGATGGCGCGCGGCAATGAATACGATATCTGCGAATTCAACGCCTGCGCCTACTTCATGGCGTGCGATCGCGGAGCTCGATGGACCGCGATCCCGGTCTTCCTGCACCGCCGTTTCCGCCATGGCTTTGTTTTCGTCAATACGACAAAGGGCGTCAAGGAGCCCGCCGACCTGGTCGGGCGCAGGGTGGGCGGCACGAATTTTCAGCCGGCCGGCAGCATCTGGATCCGGGGCATTCTCGAAGAGCATTTCGGCGTCCCGCACAAGAAGTTGACCTGGATCACCGAGCGTCCGGAGGACGTGGAATTTACGCCAGCGCCGGGTCTCAAGATCGAGATGATCCCGGCGCAGAAGTCACTCGACGATATGCTGGCCGAAGGCGAACTGGACGCCATGATCTCGCCGACCTTCCCGAAGCCTTTCCTCAAAGGTGACAAGCGCATCGCCCGCCTGTTCCCGAACTACAAGCAGGTGGAGATCGACTACTTCCGCCACACGGGGATATTCCCCATCATGCACGTGACCGTGATCCGTCGGGAGATTCTCGACAAACATCCCTGGGTCGCGGCAAGCCTCGCGCGAGCGTTCGAAAAGTCGAAACAGATTGCCTATGAGCGCGTGCGCAATCCGCGGGTTGTTCCACTCGCCTGGTTCGCCACCGCGTGGGAAGAGCAGATCGAGCTCCTGGGCAGCGATCCGTGGGCCTATGGTCTCGGCGCGGCGGCCAACCGCAAGAACCTCGGAGCCGCCATCCGCTACACTCACGAGCAGGGATTGATCGGACGCGAGATTCCGCTCGCCGAGCTATTTGTTGACACCGGCGACGAAGAAATTCGCGAAAAGGACCGCATCTAAGAGAATTCGATGAACCTCGATACCAGAATTGATGTGGTTCTCGGGCGTATGGTCCCCGAAAACATCGATTTGCTGATTGCCGCCTCGAACGGTCTTCACCTGCTTGATCGCCCCGACCCGGCCGTTCACCTGGGCGGATACCGCTCGCTCGGAGAGTGTCTGTTTCTCCTCTACCGGGATGGCACAAGGAAATTGATTGTCTCCCCTGCCGCCGACGACGAACGTGTCGCGGCATGGCGAGGACTGTCCGGCTGTATCGCGACCGACGACATCGCCGGCGCGCTCGCCCGGGAGCTGACTGAACGCGGGACGGTTGCCGGACGAATCGGTACCGCCGGCGTCGATGCTCTGCCGCATCGCCTGGCGGCGCGACTTCTCGCACTTACCGGCGGCCATACTCGATCGTTTGATGATTTGCTCGATGCCGCGACCGGGCGCAAAACTTCCGCGGAGATCGAGAGAGCACGACGGGCGGTCGCGATCGCCGAGCGAGGGCTTGATCGGCTGCTCAAGGCCGCGCGGCCGGGAATGCCGGAATGCGAGCTTGCCGTCGGACTCAATTGCTACACGAAATCGCTCGGCGCCGACGACAACTTCCTGATGCTCAGCGCTTCGCCGCACAACCGGGCGGTAATGCCGTCGAGTGGCCGGAGGCTTGCGCCCGGAGACATCCTGCTCACCGAGTTCACGCCGAGTTATGAGGGCCAGTTTGCACAGATTTGCCGGACGATATCGGTTGGTTCGCCGAGCGCCGAACTGGAGGAGACCTACGATCTCGTCGTGCGTGCCATGTGGGCCGGCATCGAGGCGATCCGACCCGGGATTCCGATTTCCGAAGTCTGCCGCGCGGTCGATCGTGTTTTCGAGGCGGCGGGCTATAGAGAATACTGCCAACCGCCGCACATGCGCCGCCGCGGGCATGGGCTCGGCTCGGGATCCATTGCACCGGGCGATCTCACGACGAACAACGATCGAGTGCTCGAGGAGGACATGATCTTCGTGGTCCATCCCAACCAATACATCCCCGGGACTGGCTATCTGCTGTGCGGCGAGCCGGTCCGCGTCACGGCAACGGGCGTCGAGACGCTCACGGCCCGCACCGCGGCGCTGGGAGTCATTCCAATCGGATCGGTGCCGTGCGCATGAAGCGTACGGCGCTCCTGACGGGCCCTTATGATTGGGATCCGGCACTGCTGCCGCGCGCCGAGTTCGATACGCGGCTGGCCGCCGTCCGGCGCGTGCTCGCCGGGCAGGGAGCGACGGCTCTCCTGGTGCACGGACATTCGGGCGAGTACGGCGCGCTTGCCTATCTGACAGGCGTTGTTCCGAAACTTGGTCCGGCGTTCGCGCTCGTGCCAAACGACGGCCCGCTGCGTGTCCTCGTCTCGGGAGGGCCGGCAATGCTCTCTGCGGCGAAGCTTCTCAGTTGGGTCGATGATGTCCGTGCCTTCGGCGATTTGGGCAACGCGATCAGAGATTGGCTGAAGGATTTGGCCCCCGTTCGGAACGCCGTGCTTGGCTTGTGGGGCCATCAGGCGATGGCCCATCGGCCCTACATGGCTCTCGCCGGTGCAACCCAGTCCTTCGGCAAACTCATTGAGCTCGCCGAGCCACTTGATGCGCTGCGCCGAAATAAGTCTCCGCGGGAGCGAGAATTGCTAGATCGGGCCAGCCGTATTCTTGCCGCCTCGAGCGGCGTGTTTGCGCGTACGGCCATCGGTGGTCGAGGGGCCCGTTCGGCGGCGCTTGCGGCAGAGCGCGCGGCCTTCGCGCTGGGCGCACAAGACGTAGGAATTCTCGCGAGCGCTCGAGACGGCGGCCCGCCCTTGCCCTTCGATGGACCCGCTGATGTCCCTGTCGACCCACTCCTCGCCTGCCTTGCCGTGCGGTTTGCCGGATATTGGGCCGAGGGGCTCGTCACCATATCCTCGACGCCCTACGGCGCACTCGCGCGAGCCGAAGCTTCCCTCAGGGCTATGCTCGAGGAGGCGCGGGCCGGCGCAAGATCGAGCGATCTCGCCCGCGTTGCCGCCAGCCATCTGTCGCCTTACCGGGTTCATTCGGTGGTTGAATATGAAATCGGCAGCAGCATAGGTCTGTCACTCGAAGAGTCGCGAAGCCTCGGCCGGGACGAGAGCTCGCAGCTTGAGGTCGGTGGCGTCTACACGCTGCGTAGCGGCGCAATGGGCGAGGGCCGGGATAATGCGATCGTCTCGGCCATGATTGCGGTGGAACGGGCTCGGGTCGAGGTGCTGTGGTCGGCGCTCGATCCGTCAGGCGATGATCGGGTCGGAAGGGGACTCGAATGACGGTCCTCGAGCGGATGGGCGAATGGCTGACGGCAATGAGCGAAAGTCCTCTGCCGAACGCCCTGCGCGAGCGTCTCTCAATGCATCTGCTCGATGCGGTGGGCGCATGGATCGCTGGCCGCGCAACCGAGGAAGGCACGCTGCTGGCACGGTTGAAATCGTCACCAGGAAAACCGATTCCTCTATTCGGAGGGGAACCGCTCGACCGCATCGCGCTCGGGACAGCGACGACTCGGCTCACGGAGATCGACGATATTCACATGCGGTCGTGCACAACTCCGAGCTCGGTGGTGGTGCCGACCGCCTTGACGGTTGCGGCCAAATTGCAGTCCAGTCCACGGATCTTCGCACAAGCCCTGCGCGCGGGCTATGAAGTGATCACTCGACTCGGCGTCGCGGTAGCCGGCCCGGACATCGTCTATCGTGGGATCTGGCCGACGTATTTGACAGCACCGGTCGGAGCCTCGTCCGTGACCTCCCGATTGCTTGGCCTCGACGCCACTCAGACTGCCGCAGCGCTCGGGATTGCTCTCACTCTGACCAGAGGTGCCCCGGGAGCGCCCGTCCGAAGATCGTCGCGGTGGCTGCTGCTCGGGTTTGCCGCGCGGGCTGGATGCGCTGCCGCATTGGCCGCGGCCGAAGGCTATGCCGGTGATCGGGCGCTCCTCGATCCCGACTGGGTGGTTCGCACGCTTGGCGTCGATTGCGACACCCGATCGCTCATGGCCGCCAACGGAGCAAACGAGGCAGTTGGTGCACTCAGCCTCAAGCCGTATTGCGCGGCGAAACAATCCATCGCGGCGATCGACGCGTTTCTCGACTTGCTCGGCCAAGGGATTTCGCCCGACGATATCGCCAGGCTGCGCGTAGCCGTGCCGCCGGCCTACGCTCGAATGATCGGCGGCCGCCTTGCCGATGCCGGCCGTATTCCGCGAATCACGAGCGCCGCCTATAATCTTTCGCTCGTCGCCTACCGACCAGGCGAGCTGGATGATACCGAACGACCTGATCGCACAACCGACCCGCGAATCGCAGCATTCATGGGGCGAGTTGAGGTTGTTGCCGACGAGGCACTGGCACACTATTATCCCGAGCGCTGGCCCGCGCGGGTCGAGGCTGTTCTCAAAAGCGGGCGCGCCGCTTCAACTCTCGTGCTCGACGCGCGCGGCGACCCGGCGCGTGCTCTCGATGTTGCGGCAGTCCGGGACAAGTTCCATCGGCTCGTCGATCGAGTCATGGATAGGGCCGCGGCCGATGAAATCGCCGAGCTGTGTCTCGCTGCGACCGAGCAAGCCGACGCGCTGGCCGCGCTGTGCGCAAGGATGGACTGCTGACCGGTGCGCCAGGGACCGACGATCGCTTGACCGGCCATGACCTCGCTCTCGTGGCCATGCGGAGCCTTAGAGTACTCGGGCAATGGCGCCGCAGGTCCTGATGTACGCTCGGCATTATCTCCGTGAGCGAGCAGCCGCATCTCAACCACCACCGGCGCTTCTGACCGCCCTGTCAGGGATTTCATCTGGCCTTCCTTAGTGCGGTCGGGCTCATGCCGTTTTCGACGAAGCTTCTGGCCGAGTTTATCTCCTACGATTCGGTTTTACTCGGCTTTGACCTTGCAGTTCCTTTTACGAAGCAAGACTCGCACACTCTCGTCCCGTCTTTAAGAGTAAAATCTACTCTCCGGCTTGGGTCGATCGCTACTCCGCATTTTCCGCACTCTTCCTCGTGCGTTTCGTACATCGCAACCTCCGAAGGCTAAAACTGCTTCCCTTAGGTGAAGCAGTCTGCGACGGCCACTTGAAACCAATCTGTCTCCAGGATTTTCCGGCCACGCCAAGAACCTCCGAACTCGTTGACTCGAAGGCAGGACTCCGCGAAATCCCGCACCGGGCCATCTTGATCTTCGAAGTCTCATCGCATCGTGGGCAATCGAATCCGGACTCAAAGCCATTCGCAAAACCAAAATCATGACCTCACAATTATGGACTACTCTTGCGAAAATTTCGGATTTCAAAAAAGCTCTAGTCCCGATCCATAACTCGTGAGGTGAGGCGAACCGGAATGGTTTTGGGCGTGCGCGCGGGCCTACAAATCAGACAGAACCTGGCCGAGACCGCTCTCCGGCTGGGTTTGCAAAGCCAATGGTGCGCTCTGCGCAAAGACGTCTCGGTTCCTAACCCATATTTCGATCCTGATTGCGGTTTCCAAGGGCTTCTTTCGGTATCTAGCAACAGGAAGCGATTCCTGCGCTGCTCAAGGCCTGTGTACATGAGCGGACCTAAGGAGCAAAAGGAGCATCAAGAGGTGTCGCGCTTAACCAAGGAACCGAGAGTGCCCCGGATCGGTCCCGAAACATTCGCGGCCAGCTCGGCCGAGAGGAATTATGGAAGACCGTGTGAGTCTCAACCCGATTCCGCTCCGGCCGCGGCTGGCCGCCATGGGCGGCTTGTGCCAAGCCGCAATTCGCCTTATGCTTCCGACAGCCCATGCCGCACCGGAGAACCTGATGAGAAGGCTGAACTGGATGGCACTGATTTGCTTGGCCGCACCCATGGCTGCGCACGCGCAAGGCCCGGCCGCAAATGCGGTAACCGCAACTGCGCAGCGGATACTCGCCCGCTACTCAAGAGTTCTGGTGGCCGCCGCCGAAGAGATGCCCCCGGATAAGTATGGTTACCGCCCGACCCCGCAGCAGATGACGTTCGGGAAATCGATCGGGCACATTGCAGAGGTAAACACCTTCTCGTGCTCGAAGTTTTCAGATATTCCGATGCCGGAAGGAACGAAAGTTAGCGAAAGCGACTCCAAGGACAAGCTAGTCTCCGCACTCAAGGCGTCGTTTGACTACTGCACACAGGCCCTTGCGAAATTGGACGACTCGAAGATGGGAGACTCCATCACGTTTTTTGGCGGAAAGCCGGCAACGCGCGCTGCGGCGGTGTTCGAACTGATCGACGACTTGTCCGACCACTACGGGGCGCTCGCGATATATCTACGTTTGAACGGACTGCTGCCGCCGACGGCTCGCTGAAAAACCAAACAGTCGAAGCGGTTGTCTTGAATTAAGCGTTCCGAATCCTTGCGGCGTAAATTAGCTCGTCTGCGCGTCAAACCCCACGACGATCGGCTCGACGGCGGCCAGAAATCCCTGTCGATTGAGAAGAGTTATCAGGAATCGATTTGCCCAGTGCAGGTCGTCGAGCCAGCGGGAGCCGCTCCGGGGCCGCGTTTCTCGAACCCGGAAGGGCGAAACAGGACGGTCAAGCCACCGGTTGTCGTGCATTCAACCGCTCGAACAGGCTTCGTCGAATCCTCCGTGTGCAGCCTTGGCGGTTTCAGCTGCGAAACAGCCAACGTGCAAGATCGAGGTTGTGCTCGAAGAAATCGCCCGGAGGCGCAATTTTCGCATTGTAAACAAACAAAGGTATGTCGCGTTCGTGCTCAGATCCATGGGAGCGGAGCCCGTCCGAGAAATTCTCCTCTTCCGTATCCATATCTCCGAACACAGTGTCCTTGTCGCCACATACGACCAGATCCCCGATCCGGTCCTTCATCAGCTTGTATTCACGCGCCGCCGCTTCGCGATCAAGGACGCGCTCGACCCCTTTGACCTTGGAGAGAATCTCGCGGACCCGTTCTCGATCTTGCGGGCTCTTGAGATAGACGTAGGCGGCTCCGGAGCAGCCTCGGTTGTGCTTCACGTAGCGGTCGCGTCCAGTGGAAAAGGCTCGTCGAACCGGGACTCCTTGGCGGGCACAGACTTTCCCAAGATCCCAGCAGCGACTCTTGGCGTTCATTCCATGGTCGGCGGTGAGCAGGAAGGCCGCATCGGGAGCAGCGTTCATGGCTTGCCCGAAGAGATCGTCGAGGCGCTCGAGGTGCTCCTTCGATTCCGGCGCCTCGGGCGGCCACATGTGCATCGCATAATCGGTAGTGTGAACGTAGAGGCAGCCGATATCCGGACGATTTTTGAGGATGTCGATGGCCGCGCGCACCAGCCAGTAATTGATCTCCCGGCTGTAGATCGGCGGCGCGGGGCCGAGCTTCTGGACCCATTCCGGCTGCGGGTTCTCCGCCGTGAGCACAATCTCAGCGCCGCGCAGGAGGAAAGTGATGGTCTTTGCCTTGCTTGAAAGAAGCGCCGACTTCACGCCTTTTTTGGCAGCGTGCTCAAAAAGCGTGGGAGCGAGCAAGAGGTCGGCGGATTCGGTATAACGCACTTCGCCGCTCTGTTCGTCGAAATAGGAGTTTCCCGTTATACCGTGCACTTCGGGCCAAACCCCGCAGCAAATGGAGGCATTGTTTGCGTTGGTAACCGAAGGCATCAGACACGTCACTGCCTTGTAGAATCCGTCGCGTCTCCAGTGCCCGAGGACCGGCATCTTGCTTTCGGCGAGATAGTCAAGCCCGAAGCCGTCAAACATGATCACGACTGTTCTTTGGAGGGAACGTTTCTCTTCTTCTCCCCTCGAGACACCCCCGAGCGCTGCGGATACAGCAGCGGTTGCACCGTACTTGAGCATCGTTCGGCGGTTCACTAAGTTGGTCATGCACCCCTCGCTCTCATAATGCAAGCTTACGCATCGGCCAGCGAGGCGGCTGGGCCATCGAAGGCCAGCCGCCTCCTGTTCGTCCGGGTCGCCCGACTATCGTGAAGCTAACTGCTCGGATCCTCGGGGATCGACCACGCCAATTTTTCCGCTCCACCACTCGGCAAACCAAATCCTCCCTTGGCGATCTAGCCCGACAAATCGGGGATAGGCACCATGGGTCGGGATCGGATACTGCGTGAACGTCTCTGTCTTGGGATCAAACCGAGTGATGTTGTTCCCGTTATAATCCGCAAACCAAATGGAACCAGTCTTCTTTTCTTCGACGATGCCGTACGGTCTGGCGTTGGCCGTAGGGGGTTGGTACATCTTGAAGGCTCGGGTCTTCGGGTCGAGTTTACCAAGCTTGTGCCCCATAAAGTCGCTGAACCAGACGTTGTCCCCTCCGTCGACCATGATTCCATTCATGTTGGGGGTCTCCGGCGGTTTGTATTCGGTCGTTTCTCCCGTCTGCGGATCAAGTCGCGCGATTGTTCCAAGCCGGGTTTCGGTGAACCAAACACCTCCCTTGGAGTCGACGGCAACGTCATAGGATATTCCGCTCGGCTCGCCAGGGATCTGCTCGTAAGCTCCGGCCGACACTTCCGGATAGCTTGCCGGAAGCGCATGTTTGTACCCCTTAAACTGTTCCGACTTGACGTTAAAGCTCAGAAACTCATTGCTCGAGGACATGGAGGATAGCCAGAGGTTCCCGTCCGGGGCCACGGCCACCGTGTGTGTGTTCACCTGTTTGCCGGGCCATTTGTATTCGGTAAGCTTTCCGCTCGTGGGGTCGACCGACACCAATTTCGCCGCGTTGTCGACCGGACCATCTAACGCCATCCAGAGACGTCCATCCTTAGCCACAATCGGAGTATGGGGAACCGACTTGGGAGTCGGAACAGGATATTCTTCGAACGTTTCTGTAGAGATATTAAATCGCCCTACCTTGTTAGATTGGTAGTCGTATTCGCTAAACCAGGCGATGTCCCGCACTGGATCTACGGCCACGCTGTGTACCCACGTGTCATTCCCCGGGACCTTGTATTCCCGAATCGTAGCCTTCAGGGCGGCGTCCGAGATATCGGCGTGCTTGATCTGCTCGAGCTTCGGTGGATCTGAGTCCGGACCGAAATAGGGGGCATCAGGGCCAAAGTATTTTTCAAGTGCCGATCCGAGAGCAGCAAGCTGCGCCGGGTCGTACTGCGGCTGGAACATTCTGCCCGCCGTCATCGTAGGAAGAAAGCTCTGCCACTGCTCGGCAGTGTTTCCTCGCCTCTTGATGATCGTATCGAAGCTGTGACAGCCGCCGCAGGTCGACCGGATGAGACGGGTTTGTTGGTTATCTGGAAGGAGAGCTTCTAGCTCCGCTCCGGTGAGACGAGTGACGTCGAGTCTGGGTGACAGGCTGAAATTCGTGTCGCCTGATTGTGTTACGTCTTTGGTTTGCTTCTTCGAGCCGAAACCATAAGCCTCGGCCGAGACTTCATAGCTTCCGGTCGGTACGGTGATTTCATAGCGTCCGTCGTTCTGCGAGTACCGGGAAATACTCAGCCTTCCCGAAGTGGCCTTCACAATCGCCCCGCGGATGGGTTTGCCCGTGTTGTCGGTAACTAGACCGTGAATTTGCGCGTCCGAGGCAGCGAGTGCGCCTGTTAGAGACAGCAGGGCCAAAAACGCGCTTGCGATGGTACCGATCTTTTGAGCGATCGCTTGCATGTGCTTCTCCTCCTTACAGAACCGTCTGATACAAATAAACAATCCGCCTCGAACGCCTGTCCCACGAGCTATCGACGCCCGGAATTCCATCCTTGGGCCGAGCGTGACTGGAGTATACACCCCGCCAAGTTCGTTTGAAGTCTCTAGCTTGGTTTCGAGCGGAGATCGCCGAGAGCGAATTCCCGGCATCGGCTCTGCTTCGGAGTTCTTGGCGTCGCGGGAAGAAGAACCGGGCGAGCAGGCAGTCGAACAGCCAATCGAACCATAGAATGTATCACACCACCGTCGCGTCCGCGGAAGACTCTCTGCTTTTGAACGAACTGGCACTCCATACATCCATTCCTTGCGTAACCATGCGATTGGGAATCTTCGCGCCGCGAGCGACGCGGTGCGGAGAGCTCGGGAACGAGGTTCGCCGACGAACTGTGCCAGCTCGTGCGAGTGTCACCACGGAGTAGTCGGGAATTCGGCTCGATCGAGGCAACCCGGATGCGGCTGCGGCCGCTAGGGTCCAACGACTGCGGTCGTTTCTTATCGGACGATGATCTGTAAGAGGTTTGGCCGACGACTTCTATCGACCAGAAGTCCAGGCGCGGAGGGAATTTTCGCCCAGGGCACCGGTTCGTACCAGTGGAGGTCCGGAGTGAGTGGAAACATCGGCAAACGTTTCTTTTGAACTAACACACTCAGACAACAGGAGATAATCTATGGGGCCAGCTCCCAAGGTCGGCCCCGGGCCGGAGCTCGATCCGCGCTATTTTATCGTGACGTTATCGCGAATTTTGGCGTAGGCAGATTCCGAAAGAATTCCCTTTGTAACCAGCTCGTGCTTGTGCTGATACGGACGGCCCTCGATAATTCGTCGTGCGTCGCTCTGGCCGATGCCCGGCAGATCGGATAGGGCCTTTTCAGTTGCGGAATTCAAGTCCACAGGATCATGGTTGCGCTCGTTCCAGCCCTCCCGTATCCCTTGGGCTGCAGCGTGCGCATCTTCGACCGCGGTTTCCGCTGCGCGACCAAGCGCCCTGCCCGCAGCCTGGATCTCCGGCTTTGCGCGCTCGGTGGCTTTCGCCACTTCCTCCCGGGTTTTCTCATCGCGCTGGCGTCGTTCCTGGTCGCTTTGATTCGCGCTCGGGCCGCAACCCGCTAGCGCTAACAACACAGCGAGGGCAGATAACGCGCAAACGCTCGGTTGCTGAGCCAAGTTTCGTCTCCTGCGCTGTATTCTACAGCTTTGGAGCGCCTGCTGTCGCACCGAACTTGTGCGCTACGCGCCCGCAACCGAACTACTGAGCCGGGGTTTCGTCGCTTGCGACAGAATCCGTTTCTTTGGATTCTTGCCACCTCCGGTGCGCCGCTCTGGAGGCATTTTCCGATCGCTCGACGATTTGCGGCAAACATCGGCCATCGGTCCGACTTGCTTGCCGACCGGCCCTTCGTTTCGTTAGACGCATTCACCTGCATCTCAAACGGCTCCTTGCTGAGATACATTCGAGCGAGCGGGACCATTCTGGAGGTCGAGATGCGGTGCTGTCGTGCAGTCGCTCATGTCGTCTGAACCGCCGATCGGCGCGACGTCGTCCCGTCCTGCCGCGAGCGTACATCCTGAAAATCAGTACATTGACAACTCCATCCTGCAGGCTTACTGTTTCTCTCGTAGCCTGTTCGCACACCGGATTATGCCCAGGGAAGTGGACTACGTGGTCATCGGTCGATCATGGAGGGAGGTCGCACGTTATGAATAAGCGAATTTTGTATCCAGGAATGGTGGCGGTGGCCGTCGTCTTGTTAGCCATGTCGCACGCCAGAATGAGCGCCGGTCAACCGAGCGGCAAAACGGTCCGAGTCGACAATAGTGGTATCGGTGGCGTAGTCACGAGCGCCAAGGGACCGGAGGCGGGCGTTTGGGTCATCGCGGAAACGAAAGACTTGCCGACTAAGTACGCCAAGATCGTGGTAACCGACGACGCAGGCCGCTATTTGATTCCCGACCTGCCGATGGCGAACTACAGTGTGTGGGTCCGCGGCTATGGGCTGTCGGATTCATCGCCGGTGCAGTCCACTCCGGGTAAGATCGTAAACCTGGCCGCGCAAGTGGAGGCTGATCCGCGCGCGGCGGCGCGTCACTACCCGGCCGAGTATTGGTATTCCCTGCTCCAGTTACCGCCGAAGAGCGATTTTCCGGGCACGGGGGATAAGGGCAACGGTATCTCGGAAATTATCAAGACCCAGGGCCAGTGGATCGAACAGGTGAAAACGGACAGCTGCGAGTCGTGTCATCAAATCGGCGATAAGGCGACGCGGGAGTTCCCCGAGAGCTTAGGTCATTTCGATTCCTCGGTGGCTGCCTGGAGTCGCCGCGTTTCTTCGGCACAAGTCGGTCCTCAGATGAACGCCGGACTGCTACGGATGGGCCGAGATCGGGCTCTCGCGATGTTCGCGGACTGGACCGATCGGATAGCCGCGGGCGAATACCCGCACCAGGCGCCGCCCCGTCCCCAAGGCCTGGAGCGAAACGTCGTCATCACGGAGTGGGACTGGGGCGGCCCGAAGGAATATTTTCACGACGAAATATCGACCGACCGTCGGAATCCCTCGCTCAACGCCAACGGAGCCATCTACGGAGTTCATGAGGTGAGCTCGGATTACATGACGGTTCTGGATCCGACGCGCAACTCGGTCAGCCAAGTGCCGATACCGGTGCGTGATGCAGACACTCCCTTTGCGGCGTCGCAGGATATGGATGAGCCCTCGCCGTACTGGGGGAAGGAACCCATCTGGAGTAGCAAGGCCAACGTGCATAGCTTGATGATGGATTCGAAAGGGCGAGTTTGGACTGCGTCCACGGTCCGCGCGCCGGCTGATCCGGCATTCTGCAGGCAGGGATCAACCGATCCGTCGGCGCTGCTTTTCCCGCTCGATAAGAGCTCGAGGCAGGCCTCTGTGTACGATCCGGAAACCCGGAAATTCACCACTATCGACTTGTGCTTTAGCACGCAGCACTTGATGTTTACCGAGGATGCGAGCAACACGTTGTGGTTTAGCAACCCCGGCGGCGATGTCGTCGGCTGGTTGAATACGAAGATGTTCGATGAGACTCACGATGCGCAGAAGTCGCAGGGTTGGACTGCGCTCGTACTCGACACCAACGGCAATGGCAAGAGGGATGCGTATGTGGAGCCCGATCAGCCAGTCGATCCCACCAAGGACAAGCGGATACGGGCCGGCTTCTACGCCGTCAACCCGAGTCCGGTCGATGGTTCAATCTGGGGCACGGTGCTAGGCTTCCCGGGCGCGATCGTTCGGCTCAACCCGGGCTCAAACTCGCCATCCACCGCGCTTTCGGAGATCTACGAGCCGCCTTGGAACAACCCGAAGGCGCCCGTCCAAGGGTACTCACCCCGCGGAATGGACATCGATCGCAATGGCGTTATCTGGACAGTCCTCGCGAGCGGGCACCTCGCGAGCTTTGACCGACGCAAGTGCAAGGGGCCATTGAACGGACCGACTGCGACGGGACAGCAGTGTCCCGAAGGCTGGACGCTTTATCCGGTTCCAGGGCCCTCTTTCAAGGGCACGGAATCAGGCAGTGCTGATTCGAACTACTACGACTGGGTCGATCAGTTCGACACATTTGGCTTGGGCAAGAATGTGCCAATTGCCACCGGCAATGGATCCGATTCCCTACTGGCCCTAACGCCTAACACGGGGAAGTTCGTCATCCTCCGCGTGCCCTACCCGATGGGGTTTTTCGCCAAGAGCCTGGATGGTCGAATCGACGATCCGAAGTCTGGATGGAAGGGCAAGGGCCTTTGGTCGACCTACGCCACCCGAGCGCCCCAGCATATCGAAGGCGGCAAAGGCACGACAAGCAAAGTCGTGCATTTCCAGCTTCGGCCTGACCCATTGGCAAATTGACCTGGCGAGACCGCCTCGGGAGCCACGGCTCCCGAGGCGGATTCACCCGGTTGCGTGAGTCCACCGGGCGGCCTATCGTTCGCTTGGGTTAGGATCTACAGAAAGCCTCAGGATCGCGCCACCGTTTCCACGGTTACCGCCCGGTGTGAGTCGTGGTGTGTCGAGACGTTACCGCCACCTGACCCGGCCGCGTCATTGGGCACTCAGGGCCCAGATGTTTTCGATTCTGCAAAATCAAGCGGGTTCCACCTTGGCAATCTTTGCCCGATGGTTCTCACCGATCCAGAAAACAGCCCGCATCTCCGTACGTTTACATGCAAGCTGATGTCTGAATTCTCCGGTTCGAGGGTCGAATTGGGTGATGATCAGGTCCGAGCTCATTGACCCA
>DATMRE010000056.1:0-2657 GCA_035566475.1 Verrucomicrobiia bacterium
TAATCAAAATCCTTCTTTCGTCTTCGCTTGAGCGCGAGATAGATCGCTATCTTCAACCAGTCCGGCACGCTGTAGCACCCGACCCATAGAACAATGAGCAGCAGGAGCCATTGAGCCACCAGTCGGCTCGGTACCGCTCCATGCATGGATAGGCTGACATGAAGTTGTCTTACGAAGGCGAGCGACGCTGCGACGACGAGTAATCCCGTAAGGAATTGCACGCCGGCAGCAAGGAGTCGCCAGAGAAGGGGCAACTTGGGCTGCGGTAGTGAGAGATTCCTGCTACCGCAACGTGAACATGCTTCGGCCGTTCGAGGATTCGTGTGCCGTCGCGGACAAATCCTTTGGTCGTAGCTCCGTCCGCAGAAATTGCAGTAGAGCGGCTCTCCCGCCGTGATCCGGCCGCATTGGTAGCAATACTTCATGGTGTTTCTTGTATGAACGGCAGCCGGTCGTCTCCTTTGGGACGAAGCCACGCGGGGGCAAAGAAGCCGTCGCGGTTAATGGACTCAAGATTGGCGAACCAGAAAATCTTGTCGGTTGATTCCGAGATGACCTTGCGGATCGAGAGCAGCCGCCGCTCGGAATTCACGAGGACCAGGACACGGAAGCGGCTTTGACCGAACCGGCGCTCGCATTCGCCCGACAGGGCAAACTGAAGGTAGTTCCGAACCTTCTCTTTCCAGACCGTGAGACTCTCGTTACCGAGATCGACTTCGAGGAACATCGCAACGATTCCCTGAGGGGTCGCGAGCTCGATGTAGCCATCCGGGATCAGGCGAAGGCCAGAAGTGAGCGGCCGATGGAAGGCGATCCAGCGACGCAAGGTCACTCCCGCCACCGGGATCGCCCGGTACTTCAGGGCGCAATAAATGTGGTTAACAATGAGTTGGTGCTGCACGAAGAAATCGGTGGCGAGCGATTCGTCTTTCCGTCGCCGGGGTCCACGCTCCGGCACATCGACCAGATGTGCGCCCTTGGCCGATAGCGCATAGAGGGCCTTTTTCCCTCCGCCCGAGGTTCCCAAGAAGAATCGCCGGAGCTGTCCCGCTCGCGTGAGCGAGAGCAACCGCGCATTCGCGCGCGTGGTCGAGCCGAAGCCGGCAACGGTCTTTGCCTGTTCGCGGTCGATGACACGCATGACGGCCAACTCCCGAAGAAGATGCCGGTCCCGTTCCTGGATGACCATGCCGTGATGTTCATTCCCAATCATTGAGAACCTCGTCGCCACTTCGGCTCATCGCTGCCTGGCGCTTCGCGATGTCGCGGTCGATGTGGGTACGCACCCGTCCTCGCGTGTAGCGGGATCGGTTCAGGAGGTCGGTGTAATCGACCTCCGGCTCGCGGATCGTGGGAACGCGAATTTCTACCGGGCGCTCCGCGCCGCTTTTCACAACACAGTGTCGCTGGGAGAGATTCTTGAGGCGCTCAGCCAAGGGCTTACCGCCATCGAGCGCCTGTGCGACCTGCACGGCATCGACACTCGAAAGCTGAAAGAAGACATGGGTGCCGACGGCGAGGATCGCAGCGCGCATCTCTGCGGGATACTGGTCGAGAAACTGATTGGCCGAGACCACGGCAACGCCGAACTTCCGCGCCTCGGAAAGAATGGTCTCGATGCCGCTGTCGTAGGCGACCAGATTCTGGATTTCGTCGCAGTAGAGCGTAAAGAGCGACCTTTTGGTGCGGGTGAAGAGCGCATTCTTGAGAGCCGTGAGAATCAGGCTGCCCAAGGTAAGTGCCTGTTCCCCGAGCCGTCCCTTTTCGAGGTTGACAATGATCCAGTAACCCTCGTCCATGGCTTCGCGGATCGAGAACGTCGAATGTTCTTGCCCCACGATGTGCCGGAAATGAGGATCGGCGGTGAAGGCCGAGGTCTTGTTCAGGATCGGCTCCCGCATCGTGGCCCGCATCGCTTCGCTTGTTTGGTCGTAGCGCAGTTCGAAGTACTGCCGGATTTCGGCGTTCTCCACGCGCTTGAGGCAGGCTGTCCGGAAACCGGCGTGCGTAAGGAACGGACCTACTTCGACGAGCGTGAGCCCATTCGCCGCGAGCACATAGAGAGCGTTCCGCAGCAGTTCGTCCGTTCGCGCCCCGAAATGATCGAGATGCCAGCGCTGTTTGAGGACCTGAGCGAACTCCGCGATGCGGACAAAATCGGGCGATTCCGCTTCGAGCGGGTTCAATCCCACGGAGACAATCGGGTCGGCGGGCTCGATGAGAATCAGCTTGTCGCTCAGATGCTTGCGCAGCCGCCGTTCCTTTGCGTTGATCGTCCGCATGAGGAGGGGTGTCGCGTCGCCGTGAAGGTCGAAATACACGAACCCGCATCCGGCCTCGATGTCCTGCTCGGCGAGATAACGCAGGAATGAACTCTTGCCGCTCCCGGTCTTCCCGAGCACCGCCATGTGCATCGCGCGGTGCGTGTTGCTGAGCGACAAATGACGCCGTGTTATCTGCTCGTCCGAGACCCTGAATCCAAGATCAAGACTTCCGCCTTCGTGCCGTGCTTCGCGTCCCCGGCCGCGAAGGCGGTTCCAAATACCTGCAACGAGTTGTTCGAGGAGGTTCGTCATCCTGATTGAATTGTGGGGGGTGCTGCGACAAGAACGGTAACAACGGGGCGGAGAGGGAAACCCAGGGGCTCGACCATGAAG
>DATMRE010000057.1:0-13857 GCA_035566475.1 Verrucomicrobiia bacterium
CCGCTCGGATCGCTCGCCTGGAGGTCTCAATCCTGCCTTCGAGCAGGCCCCGGGCAGCCTGGCGTCGGTCTTCACCGTCAACACCCGGGGGGCCTTGAGACGCCTCAGGAAGCGCCAGATCGACGCGCCCACGATGTCTAGTATCGATAGAAGCCACGGCCGGATTTGCGGCCTAACCAGCCCGCGGCGACGTAGTTCCGCAGCAAGGGACAGGCGCGATATTTCGGATCGCCGAAGCCATCGAAGAGGACCTCGAGAATGTCCACGCAGACGTCGAGGCCGATCAGATCGGCGAGTTCCAGCGGGCCCATCGGATGGTTCATGCCCATTTTCATGACAGCGTCCACGGCTTCGGGGGAGGCGACGCCTTCCATTACGACAAACGCCGCCTCGTTGATCATCGGCATCAAGACGCGATTCGATACGAACCCCGGCGCGTCGTTTACCGCGACGGGATTTTTATCGAGCTTCTCGCACAGCGACATTGTCGTCTGAACTGTGTCGTCGCCTGTGGCCAGGCCGCGGATCACTTCGACCAGGGCCATGACGGGCACGGGGTTCATGAAGTGCATGCCGATGAAACGGTCGGGGCGGTTGGTCTTCGAAGCGAGCTTGGTGATCGAAATCGAGGAGGTGTTGGTTGCAAGGATGACGCTCGGCCGGAGTACGGCGTCCACACTTTCCAACACCCGGACTTTTAGGTCGATCTGCTCGGGGACGGCTTCGACGGCGAAATCGGCTGCGGCGAGGGCCTCGGCGTCGATCGCCGGGTGGATACGCGCTAAAGCGGCCGCCCGATCCGCTTCGCTGATTTTGCCCTTTTTCACTTCTCGGTCGAGATTCCGCCCGATCGTTCCGAGGGCGCGATCGAGGAAGCGCTGCTCAACGTCGCGGAGGATTACTTCGTAACCCGAGCGTGCAAACACGTGCGCAATGCCGTTGCCCATGGTGCCCGCGCCGAGTACGCCGACCGTTTTGATCGTGTCCGCCGACATGAATTCTCCTGAAATGATGAGAGAAGCGGATGACCGAAGCAATCACAGGACCCCAAGGAAGGTCCAGTGCCGTTATTCGGGAAACGCGGCGTCGATGACCTCGCGGATGATCTCGCGGGCGCGAACTTCGGCATTCGGGAGCACCAGAATTCTGGACTGCTCGCCGATTTGCCCGACCACGCTCTCGATTCCATTCTCACGAAGGCAATCCTCCAGAATCGCCGCCATGCCGGGCTCGCTACCCAACCAAACCTCCCTAGTCGCGTCCTCCGTATAGAAATCGGCGACAGTTTCGCGGGCGACCGGTTCCGGACACTCGAGTTCGTTCGCACGAAACGACTCCTCGCGAGGCGACGGCCGGTGCGCTCGATCGTCGAATGCTCCGAGGCCGATGGTCCTGGTCTCGACGTTTTGAGTCGAGCCGGCGATCGGATCGTCTCCCGGCTCGCCCAGAGTGCCCATCAGCGTCTTCCGCGCTCGATCATGATCCGCCATTCGAATCCAAATCACGAGAGGCGCGCCGTGCCGGTTGGGCAGCAAGCTCGCTTCACACCGTTCATCATTGTAAGGAATGCCGGCGCGGTCGAGTGCTTGACGGACGGCCGCAAACGGCCGAGGGTCAATACCGCTCCAGAGCAGCTCCGGAGGATCGACCTCCCGTGCGCGCCGAGTGTTGAGCGATATTTCTTCCACGTCAGAGGGAAATTCAACCAGGGGGACAAGACAATCGGAGCACCGCGTGAATCCGAGGCGGTATTCGGCTTTGCAGATCGGGCAGAACATAAGCTCCGGAGGCCGCACCGGGAGAGCAGGACCGGGCGCGGCTCGATTTACGGGCGTTCGACGGCGAGGGCCACGGCGTTGCCGCCACCAAGACAGAGGGCGGCTATACCACGCTGCAAATTGCGCCGCTGCAGCTCATAGAGCAGGGTGACCAGAATGCGAGCGCCGGACGCGCCGATCGGATGCCCGAAAGCGACCGCGCCGCCGTTCACGTTGACTCTCTCCGGACTAATTTTGAGCGCGCGGGTCACGGCGATTGCTGCCGCGGCGAAGGCCTCGTTCAATTCGTAGAGGTCCACGTCCTTCGCCCGGTCCCAGCCAGTCTTTTTCAGGATCATTTCGACGGCGTCGACCGGCGCCATCATGACCCACTTCGGCTCAACGCCGCTCACGGCTTGCGCGACGATGCGTGCCATCGGCGTCTTCCCGAGACGCGAGGCCTGTCGCTCCGATGTGACCACGACCGCTGCAGCGCCGTCATTCGTTCCCGGCGCGTTCCCGGCAGTGACGGTGCCGTCCTTCTTGAATGCGGGCTTCAGCTTCGCGAGGGCTTCGAGCGAAGTGTCTTCGCGCGGGGATTCGTCCATCTTGATCAGAACCGCATCGCCCTTTTTCTGCGGAATTTCGATCGGTAAAATCTGTTCGCTTAGAAAGCACGATTTGATCGCGCGGACGGCTCTGCGGTGACTGTCGAGGGCGAACTGATCCTGCTCCTGGCGCGAAATGCCGTACTTCTCGGCGACCAATTCGGCCGTCTGACCCATGTGGTAGTTCTCATACCGATCCCAGAGGCCGTCGACGATCATCGAGTCGAAAATCTCCTGGTTCCCGAGACGATAGCCGCTCCGGGCGCCCTTCAGCAGATAGGGGCAGTTCGACATGGACTCCATGCCGCCCGCCACGACGATCTCCGCTTCACCGAGCTGCACGCCCTGTGCTGCGAGCCCCACGGCCTTGAGGCCCGAGCCGCAGACCTTGTTGATGGTCATCGCGGCCACCCGCGGGTCGAGCCCGCCGCCTAGTCCTGCCTGGCGCGCGGGATTCTGGCCGAGTCCCGCCTGCACAACATTTCCCATGATGACTTCGTCGACTCGCTTGGGTTCGATGCCGGCGCGTCGCACCGCTTCAGCAACGACTCTTGCGCCCAATTCCGGCGCGCCGAGAGCGGCAAGCCCTCCCATGAATTTCCCGACTGGTGTGCGCACGGCGCTCAGAATCACGGGCTGTTCCATGCGAGATTCTCCTTCGTAGACTCGCGCGATCTGCTTCCATTAAGTATAGGCGCGTCGTAGTGGGTGGTCAATTTGGCCGCACGATCGGCACGATCGAAGGACCGCGTGCCCGATCAGGGCAGTCCGACAACTAGCGTTGGCAGAGGACCCGCTCGGCAAACGACAGTGAAGGATGCACCGAGGGGGCGGGAGGGGCGAGCGTCGCGCTTTGAGCTGAAGAACCTCGGTCGAGCCTGCCGCCGGAGCCCTCCCACTCCTCACCACAGGGCCGGAGGCGTCGGGGTACGAAAAGCAAGGTAAAGCAATCTTCGCCTTATATTCGCCTACGCCCAGATCTGCTAAGATAGAGCTTAGGGCGGAAATCGTTGCGCACGACTCTAGACCGATCCGTGAAAGAACCCTTCGCGCTGAACGAGGAGCAGAGGGCTGCTGTCGGGCACCGCGAAGGGCCGCTGCTCGTCGTGGCGGGCGCCGGCACGGGCAAGACTCGTGTGATCACCGAACGCATCCGCACGTTGCTTGAATCGAGTCCCGAGCTCTCGGGCGAGAACATCCTCGGTCTGACGTTTACCGACAAAGCCGCCGCGGAGATGAAGCATCGGGTGGTGAGGGCGCTCGGCGAGCGAGCCGAAGGCGTCTGGCTCAGTACATTTCACAAGTTCTGCATCGAAAAGCTTCTGAAGGCGGCCAATCCCGGCGTTCAGCCGCTCGAGGATCTCGACCACTGGATTCTGCTGCGGCGGAACATGGGTGCCCTGGGGCTCAAGCATTTCAAGCGCCTGCAGGAGCCCGGCGAATTCTTGAACGATTTCGTCAGATTCTTTTCACGCTGCCAGGATGAACTGGTTACGCCCAATGATTACCAGACGTATGTCGATCAGTGGCGAACGAAGTTTGAGCGGCGCAGTCATGCGCTCGAATTCGATGCGCGCTCGATCGAGGAAGAGGAGCTGGCGCGACAGGAGGAGTTGGCGCGCGTATATGGTGTGAGCGAACGCCTGCTCCGCGAGCGAAACCTCTACACGTTCGGAGCACAACTTCTGCGTGCAGTGGAATTGCTTCGCACCGACGCCGCGCTGCTCGCGCAGATGCGCAAGCAGTACCGCTACATCCTCGTCGACGAATTCCAGGACACCAACATAGCCCAGCTCGAGCTGCTGTGGCTCCTCGCGGGCCGACACGGCAACATCATGGCCGTGGGCGACCACCACCAGGCCATTTATCGTTTCCGCGGAGCGTCGTACGGGAGTTTCACGATCTTCCTCGAGCGTTTCTGCGGCATCGGCGAACCGAATCCGGGACCCGGCACGAGGAAGTTTCTGGTCTCGCTTTCCGAGAACTATCGCTCGACAAAACGCATTCTGAACGTGGCCTGCGCAGTGATCGCACACAACGAACAATCCCCCTGGTTGCCACCCAATTCATTGCGAACGGAAAATCGCGACGGCGAAAAGATCCGAGTCGTTGAATTCGGGCGACCCGAAGAGGAAGCATTTTGGGTGACGTCGGAAATCGAGCGCCTGCACAATGCCGGCGCAGCCTGGCGCAGCTTTGCGGTGCTCTATCGCCGGCACACGCACCGCGCGCAGATCCTTGACGCCCTGCGGCGCAGGAGAGTTCCTTTTGTCATTCGGAATTTTTCGATCCTGTCGAGCACGATCATCCGCGACTTGCTCGCATGGCTGCGCCTCGCGGCGGCGCCAGGGGACAATGTGGCTTGCGCGCGCGCGCTGGCCGCGCCGTTTTGGGGGCTCGAGCCCCGCGACCTGGTGCGCCTTGCCGAGCGCGCCCGGAGGAATCATCGCCGGCCGCTCTCAGAGGAGCTCGAGACGGCGATCTCCGAACCGCCCTTCGATCGAGAACGATTGCACCTGCGGGAATTTCTCGAACTGCTTCACCATCTGAGAAAGGATGCGAGCAGAAAGACGGCCACGGGCGTGCTCGATCAATTGATCGCCGGTCTCGGGCTCGCGCCCCTGCCTTCGGAGGCGGATCGCCACTACCTCGAGCGCTTCGTCGAGTTTGTGAAGGAGTGGGAGAGAAAGAGCGAAGGACACGAGCTTCGAGACCTAATCGAATATCTCGGCTATTTCGACGAGGCGGGCGGCGATATTTGCCTGGAGGAGGAGCCCTCGGCCGATGCGGTGCAATTGATGACCGTGCACGCCGCCAAAGGCCTGGAATTTGCGCACGTGTTTATCCTGCGGCTCTCCAAGCATGACTTCCCCACCGGGACGCGCAAAACGGTATTTGAATTTCCTCCGGAATTGATGAAGGAGGAGAAACCGAGAGGGGACTTTCAAATTCAGGAGGAGCGGCGGCTATTCTACGTGGCCCTGACGCGCGCCCGGCAGAGTCTCACCCTATCGACGATCATCAACAAGCGCAAGAAGTGCTCACCTTTCCTCGACGATTTCCTAATGGACGCGAAAATACAGAAATTCGATGCGGTACAGTCGGCGCCCACGGTCGAGGTACCGGCATCGGAAGAAACCACTGGTTCGGTGCCTGATTCGACCGAACCAGTCCAGCTTCTTGGCTCCGCGGACGAACACGCGCGCGCCTATTCTCGCGTCGCGCTGTGGGCCAAGGCGTATCACCCGCCGCCTCCCCAGCCTCTCGAATTGAGCGCCTCAGCGATCGACGCCTACGACCGCTGCCCGATGAAGTACCTGTTCGAATACCTCTGGAATATTCGCGGCGGGCCACATCCCGAGATGACCTTCGGGAACGTCATCCACAGGACCATACAGGAGCTGGTCGCGGAGATCCGGACACGAGGGCGTATTCGCCGGGAGGAAGTCTTGGCCATTTACGAACGCGAATGGTCGTCGGCGGGCTTCTCCGACGCGTATCACGAAGAGGAATATCGCAAAGCGGGGCGCGACCAGCTCGAGGCATTCCATTGCCGCTACGCGGCTCGCCCCGCCGAGGTGTTGTACCAGGAAAAGACATTCGAACTGCCGCTCGGGCATGACGTGGTGGTCATGGGCCGGATGGACCAGGTGAATCGCATCGGGAAGGACGAGGTCGAGATCGTGGACTACAAGACGGGAAGGCCGCGAACCGAGAAAGAAGCGGCAGAGGATCTGCAGCTTGGCGTCTATGCGCTCGCGGCCAGGGAAGTCCTCGACCTCAGGCCGGAGCGGCTGGTTTTCTATAATGTGATGACGAACGAGCCGGTGGCCACCGCGCGCGACGCCAAAGCGCTCGCGGCAACGAAACAGAAAATTTCAGAAATTGCCGACCAGATTCGCGCGGGCGAATTCTCGGCGAAGCCCGGCTTCTCCTGCCGCTATTGCGATTTCAAACCGCTCTGCCCTGCGCACGAGCAGTTGATCTCGATTCAGCCAGCCGAGAAGGTCGCCGTGAAAAACTGAACGCGCGCGAGAGGTCTGCGCGTGCAAATGAAAAGCGGGACACACGCCTCCCCCGGACGTCCCGCTTCTTGAAGGCTACGCTCAGACAACCGCAAGCCCGGATCGGTTCCGCGCATGAACTACGGTCGGACTTTCCCGCTGGAAGCGGTGAGCGCAATTTTCAAATCCAACCCCAACTCGCTTGATTCATTCATGAAGGTGGTGGACGGACGAAGTGAAGAAGAAACACCTGGGCGAGAATTCCCTTCACGAACCTCATTTCGCGAGCTAGTGTCCGATGTTCATGGCGCTCTGATAGTAGCCCGTCCGCGTGAGAACGTTCAGTCCCGGGCGCCGGACGCGCACCTCGATGGGATGAAAGTCGCGGCTCCGGTCGGCTCCCTGGGGAGCAAACGTGAGCGTGTATTCGTTGCGTGCTTGCTCGGTCACTTCGGAATAGAGGCGCTCGAGATCCTGCTGCTTGGAGGCAACAAACGTATCGCCCCCGGTCCTGTCCGCGAACTTACCGATCTCGCTGGCTCCCCGTTCGAGCAGAGATTTGCCGATCGGAAGCGAGTGACTTACGGAGATGGAATATAGGGAAACATCGGCGGCGAGAAGAGTGCGTAAGGTTTCCTCGAAACCGTGTTTGTTATTGCGGGAGTCGCTGCCATCGGAAATCAAGAAGATCATTTTGCGGCGGTCGCGCCCGCGAGTCTTGAGCATCTGCCCGGCGGCATAGAGGGCATCATCGAGGTCATTGTTGTTCTGGTATCGGCCGGAGCCGTGAATGGGTATGCCTACCCCGGACGGCTGCTCTTTACCATTGATCACGGGTCCAGCAGTCGTCGGAGACGCCACCGCACCTGAACTATGGGAACCTAGCTCGAGGCGCTTGAGCTTGGTGAACAGGTCGTCGTTGTCGGAGGAAAAATCGGCGACCGTCTTAGGATACTCGTCATAGGTAACCAGAGCCACTTCATCGTTCGAGGCGAATCCTGCGGAAACGGTCGAGAGGCTCTTCTGCACTTGCTCGGCGGCCTTCTGCGCGAGATCATTGTCAATGACAACGACTGCCGAAAGAGGGTAGGGGTCGGAGGTAAAAAGAAGGACTTGCTGTTCGACCCCGTCCGAGAACACGCGGAACTCCTCTTTGTCGAGGTCGCCCACCAAGCGCCCTTCACTATCCTTCACCGTTACCGGTACAATAACCAGCCTGGTCTCCACACTGATGCGCGAACGGGTATCGTTCTGCGGAGGCTGGGCCTTGGGCGGGGTGCTGGCTCCAGGCGGGGCGGCGGGCGGCTGTGCGCCCTGTGACTGTGCGCGAGCCGGCATGCCCAGGAGCAGAGCCATGCCGAGCACCAGGATTCTTTGGGCCATCGAAGGGCCTCGCCTCTTGCGTTCGGGCATCTGCCGCGATCCTCGCTCTCGTCCAGACACGCCCGGCGACCGAGAGCAAACATCCGGCGGCGTGTCCGGTGCATCGTACCAGTTTGAGCAATACCCTGGGGGAATTATACAATGCGTCTAACCAGCTGCGCGGCCGGCATTATCACTCTGGCACTGGCGGGATCTCCCGCCGTGACGACGATCGTATCCCGCGCGGCCGCTGTGCCGAGGCCGGCATCCTCCGAAGGGCCCGCGCTGTCAGACTCGCGCGGCCAATCTCAAACGGGCCAGCAGCCACAACCTCCAGAATCATCACAGACTCTCAAGGTACAAACCTCGCTCGTCAATGTCTTTGTGACCGTCCGCGATAAGAAGAATGGCATCATCTCCGGCCTGGATCAGCCGGACTTCAAAATCTTCGAGGACGGCGTCGAGCAGAAGCTTGCCTTCTTCTCGAAGGAAATGAATCTGCCCATTACCCTCGCCGTTCTGATCGATACGAGCGGAAGCATGCAGAACATCCTGGGGGCCGAGCAAGATGCCGCGTCGCGCTTTGTCAAAACGGTGATGCGGAAAAAGGACTTGGCCTTGGTCATCAGCTTCGACTTCGATGTGAACCTCCTCGCCGATTTTACCGAAGACCCGGAGGTGCTGAATCGTGCCATCCACCGTGCCGAGATCAGCGCCGTGTCGAGCGGTGGCGTCGTGACGCCGGGCACGGTTCCCCAAGGCAGCAACGGAGGAACGGATCTTTACGATGCGGTGTACCTGGCCTGCCACGACGAGCTCGCTTCGGAGGCGGGCCGCAAGGCCGTGATCCTGCTCACCGATGCCGAGGACACGGGAAGCAAACTGAGCCTCAATGAGGCCATCGAGTCAGCCCAGCGCTCCGACACCGTGATCCACGTTCTTCGGCTGGCGGATGAGCCCTTCTATTTCGGAATGGGAATGGGGTACAGCGGCTCGAGCGTGGCGAGGAAAATGGCCGACGAAACGGGAGGGCGCGAAATCGAAGTTCGCAATGAAAAGAACCTCGAGAATGCCTTCGACCTGATTTCCGAGGAACTCCGCTCGCAGTATGTGCTCGGCTACTATCCCTCGAACACCAAGCGCGACGGCGTATTCCGCAAAATCAAAGTCGAGGTCACTCGCCCAGATTCGAAAGTCCTCGCCCGCAAGGGCTACTACGCTCCGGTCAAGTAATCGCACGCGGGCTACGCAGGTTCCGGGCGCGGCACACGCTCGCGTCGGGTGCAGCCCGGATGTTACGGATCAGACGTCGGGGCGGCCGCGTAGTAGCCTTTGCGCGTCCGCACGTTCAGGCTCTTGCGGTCGGTCTGGACTTCGATGCGGCGATATCGGCCCTGGGAAAGGGGAATCGTCGGAGAATAGGCGATAAAGTACTGGCTGCGCAGCTCAGACCCGATATCCATGAACGATTGCGCCAGGTCGTCGATCTTGTAAGGGAAAAAGACGCGGCCGCCGGTCTCGTCGGCAAACTTCTGCAAAATCTTGTCTCCTGCGTCAAGGTGATACTTGCTCGGCCGGGATTCATCGTCGATCGCAACCCACTCGGTGTTCGTGCTGATCGAGTAGACGGCGGTCTCGGCGCGAATGGCCCCTTCGATGGCTTCACTGAGGGCGTGATCGCTCAAATTGTCGTCCCCGTCGCTGATCACAACGATCACGCGCCGAACCTCGGGATTTGGGCCCGGTGGCAGGGGGGGATTCGATAGCATTTCCGAAGCCCGATAGATGGCGTCGTCGAGGGCCGTTCCGCCTCCCGCGCGCTGTTTGCGGATGGCATCGGTGAGAAGCGAGAGGTTCTCCGTATATTCCTGGATGACTTCCGGTTCATTGTCAAAGGTCATCAGGAACGCCATGTCCTTGTTGCGGCGAATCACCTTCGAGAGAAAATCGATCGCTGCTTCCTGCTCGAATTGCAGACGCGGACGGATGCTGTTGGAGGTGTCGAGCAGGAGACCGATGCGCAGGGGAAGATCCGTCTCGCGCCCAAAGAATCGAATTTCTTGGGCGGTCCCGTTTTCCAGCACTTTGAAATCTTTCTGGTCGAGATCGGTGATGAAATTGCGATGGTGGTCGGTGACGGTGACGACCAGATGCACAAGCCCGGTCAAGACTCGTATCGAGGGCAGTTCCTTGGTTCCCTCCGGCGGGTTCTGCGAGTCTGAAGCGCCAGGACGGGGAGCGGGAGATCCCTGAGGGCCGGCCGGCGGAGGGGGCGCGGGCTGTTGTGACTGCGCGCGGACCCCCAAGATAGGGAGCAGAACCACCAGGCCGAGAAGCATGCGCGTCGCTCTCACAGGTGCGATTATAGGAATTCCCGCAAGGCAGCGTCAATCACGGTCGCATCGGTTCCGGAGGCGCGTCCGAGCAGCTTCCCGTACCGCTCGAGTTCGGCCGGCAGCGGCGCGCGCACGACGATCTTCCGGCCGCTCCGAGGGTGATGGAAGGCCAGGCGCGCGGCGTGAAGGAAATTCCTGCCGAGCGGCGGGAGGAGCTCCGATCCTATACGCACCTGTCGCGGCGCGCCATAGAGCGTATCGCCTACGACCGGACACCCCAGCGCCGAGAAATGCACGCGGATCTGATGCGTCCGACCCGTGTGCAGCTCTGCCTCGATCAACGTGAACCCGTCGAGGCGCAGGAGCGCACGCCAATTCGTGCGGGCCTCGCGGCCTTCCGGACGGCGAGCCGTCATTCGTGAGCGGCGGCGCAGGTCGCGGGCAACCGGGAGATCAATCGAGCCCGCCTCGCCTCTGATCTTCCCGTGCAGGAGCGAGACGTATGTCTTTTCGACGAGCCGGTCTCGGAACGCATCGACCAGCCGTCTGTGAGCCGCGTCGGTTCGCGCGACGAGGACCGCGCCCGAAGTGCCTCGATCGAGACGATGCACAATCCCGGGGCGTAGCGGTCCCCCCACGCTCGATAGGCCCTGGCTCCCTCCAAAGCGATAGAGGAGCGCGGCAACCATCGTTCCCGAGGCTCGACCGGCTCCCGGATGCACGATCATCCCCGCAGGCTTATTTACGACAGCGACGTCCTCATCTTCGTACAAGACGGGAAGAGGAATTTCTTCGGCTTGAACGCCCGCAGGCGCAGGCGGCGGAATTTCGAGCAGGACCGTTTCGCCCGGCTCGACTCGATAGGAAGGCTTCATCGCAACTCCATCGACCTGCACACGGCCTTGATCGATGAGCGCCTGAACGCGCGTGCGACTCATCTCGGGGAGCTGTGCCGCGACGAAGCGGTCCAGGCGCTCGCCAGACTGCTCGATCCGAACGATCAGCTCAACGGCTTCGCCGGAGGTTCCTCGGGCTTCGACATTCTCGGGCATGGATTCTTTCTCAGGTTGCGCGGGGCCCCGCTCCGGCGGGAGCGGGACTGGTGGAGTGGCTCGACCCCATCCTCCGGAGTCCGCCGGACCACAGGATGGCTCCCGTGACGACCAGCCCGACGCTCACAACCTGCATCAGCGAGACCGCGCCCCCGAACATCAACGTCCTGCCGGGATCGCCGCGGAAGAATTCGATCGCAGCGCGCTCCATTCCGTAAAGGATCATATACGTGCCGAGCGTTTGTCCCCTGAAGCGTTCCCTCGTGCCCAGCCAGGCCAGGAACAGAAAATTCAAAAACTCCGCCGCAGCCTCATAGAGCTGCGTCGGATGCAGAGGCGTGCCCAGGGGCGTGCCGGCCAGACGCGCCGCTGCTTGGTCGGTGAACCGAACACCCCAGGGAAGCGTTGTGGGCTTGCCGTAGCAGCAGCCGGCCGCGAAGCAGCCGAGCCTTCCGATCGCGTGACTGAGCGGGAGAGCAGCGGCAAAACTGTCCAAGATCGGCAGGACCGGCAAGGTGTGAGTATAGGCGTAAACGGCGATCGCCAGAACCGCCCCGAGCACTCCGCCGTAGAAAGTGCCGCCGGACTCGAGGGTTGCGAGGCTCAAGACATCGCCTGGATTGGCGGCGTAATATTTCCAGTCGCTGAACAGAAGCCAAATCTTGGCGACGACCAGCGCCGCGAGCACCGTGTACACGCCCAGATCCCAGACTCTGTGGGCATCGAGCCCGGCCCGTCGAGCCGGCCGCCGCGCATACCACAACCCGATGAGAACGCCCGCCGCAGCGAGCACACCGTAGGTGTAAATGGTGAACGGGCCGAGCTCGAAGAGCACCGGATGCACGTCTACGCACGCTCCTGCGTTGGGTGCCGCCAATCGCGGAATAGTTCAACGACCACGAGGGCCGCGCCCACGACGATCGCCGAATCAGCAAGATTGAAAGTGTACCAATGGTAGTGACCGAGATGAAAATCGATGAAGTCGGTTACACTCCGCCGCAGCACTCGGTCGAGGACGTTTCCCGCGGCTCCGCCCAGAATCAACGCGAGCCCACGATGGCCCAGCCACCCGCCGGCGCGGCCGGTCGCGAGTAGCCACAGCAGCAGCCCCATCACCCCCACCGAAAAGAGAATCAGCAGCGGCGCGAGCCACGGTATTCGAGAATCGGCAAGCAGGCCAAATGCCACGCCGGGATTGCTCGTGTGCACCAGATTCAGAAGGCCGGGAACCAGGACGCGGAGCGATCCGGCGTAGGTAAACTTCTCGACCACGAATTTAGTCGCTTGGTCCGCCGCAACCACGGCGACGACGAGCGCAGCGAGGGCCAACCGTCCCGAACGCGCGCCGGTCATAGCGGTTTCGCAGTCCCGAGGGCGCGTTCGCTATCGATCTCGGCGAGCGCGGCCAGGCAACGCTCGCAGACCGTTGGATATTCGAGGCTTTCGCCAACATGCGTCGAATAATTCCAGCAGCGTTCGCATTTCGTTCCCTCGGCGCGCCCGATCTCGACCCGCAGCGCTTCGAGCGGGCCCGCATCCCCCGGAGCTCCGGCCGGAACCACCTCCACCTGCGAAACGATAAAGAGCGCCGGTAGACTCGCCGCATATGCATCCAGCAACCCAGCCCATTCGCCGTTTGCGCTCAGCCTGACGCGAGCCTCGAGGGATCCCGATATGGTTTTCGCAACACGCGCCTGCTCGAGCGCTTTGAGCACCTCTCCGCGCACCTCGAGCAGACGCTCCCAGTTCCTCGCGCAGCGATCGTCGAGCGCGCCCTCGAAATCCTCGGCCCGAGGGAAGGAAGCCAAGTGAACGCTAGGAGGCTCGGACGGACTGCGAGGCAGGTGCTTCCAGACTTCTTCGGCGGTGAAGACGAGCGTCGGCGCCGCCAGCCGGACGAGCGCGCTCGCAATCCGGTAAACGACCGTCTGTGCGGAGCGCCGGCCGCGGCTGTTTGGCGCGAATGTATAGAGTCGGTCCTTCAGCACGTCAAAGTAAAACGAGCTCAAGTCCACCACACAGAAATCATGCAGCGCGTGATAGGCGCGATGGAATTCGAAATTCGCATTCCATATACGGCATTGGCCAATGAGCGTTCCGGTGCGGCGAAGCATCCAGGCGTCGAGTTCCCAGAGTTCCGGGGGCGAAACCTCGTCGCGCGCGGGATTGAAATCGAAAAGATTCGAGAGAGCGAAGCGAAAGGTGTTGCGGATCTTGCGATAAGCCTCCGCGAGTTGGCCCAGCATGGCGTCGGAAATGCGCACATCGGCGGTGTAATCCTGAGAGGCGACCCAGAGACGAAGCAAATCGGCGCCCCACTTCTCGCAAATTTCCGTCGGATACAGGGCGTTGCCGGCCGACTTCGACATCGGCGCGCCTTTGTCGTCAAGCGTCCAGCCGTGGGTGACAACCTGCTTATAGGGGGCGCGGCCGCGAATGCCCACGGCCACCAGGAGCGAACTGTGGAACCAGCCGCGATACTGGTCGGGACCCTCGAGATACACATCGGCCGGCCAGGTACCGTCCGGCTCGCTCAGCACGACCAGATGCGTCGAGCCGGAGTCAAACCACACATCGAGCACGTCGCTTTCCTTCCTCCAGTTCGCCGCGCCGCACAGGCATTTTGTTCCCACCGGCAAGAGCTCCTCGGCCGTATGCGTGTACCAGGCGTCAGCACCCTCGCGTTCAAACCATTCTAGAACGTGCCGCAGCGCCCCGAAATCTCGGAGCTGACCCCC
>DATMRE010000058.1:0-3089 GCA_035566475.1 Verrucomicrobiia bacterium
ATCAACGCCGTATCGCGAGAAAAGTTCGAGCCCGCTACTCTCGATGGCGAGCCGACGCCGATTACTCTGAGCGTGGAGGTGGACTTCAATTTGACGGGCGGGGACCTGCGCGAGTGACCTGCGAGTGGCTTGAGCGGCCGCCCGGGCCTGCGGTCCAGAAGCGGCCTCGGGAGCAGGGCACGTTCGCGGGGACCATCCGAACCGGGAGGGGATAGCGCTCAATGTGTCGTTTGAGGCAGCACCGTTGCAGTCCGAAGCCCCGCATGTGTTTGACCCCATGTAATGCGTATGCTAGGTTACCTTTGGGGTTAATCGACGATTTTTTCCCTGGGGGAAATAACAATTTCTGGCTTGGCACTCGTTCTTTTCGCCAGCCCGCTCACCCTTCTTGAACAGACGAGCGGCGTCGCGCGTGTTATCCTCGGAATTCTCTTGCTCCTTTCCATCTATTCCTGGGGCCTCATTTTCCAGAAGTCCTATCAGCTCGGCGGCATCGATCGGAAAACCACGCGATTCCTGCAGATGTTTCGCGCAGGCGGCGGTTTACCCAGTCCCAAGACGCTTCGCGCCGGATCCGGGGCCACGCCTCTTGTCTCCGTGTACGATGCGGGCTATTCCCAACTCCAAGCGCAGCTCGGTGGTGCGAACCCTCGCGGCGGAGGGTTGAAGAATGCAAGTGCGGTCGGTGTCGAAATGCAGGTTGCGGCAGGCGACGAAGTACGTCGGCTTGAGAGAGGAATGTCGTGGCTTGCAACCATCGCCTCGGTCTCGCCCTTCATCGGATTATTCGGCACGGTATGGGGCGTGATGGACGCGTTTGCGGGCCTTGGCGATGCCGGCACCGCAAGCCTGCGGGCCGTCGCACCAGGAATCGCCGAGGCACTCGTCACCACGGCAGCCGGGCTTTTCGCCGCGATACCGGCGCTCATCGCCTACAACCACTACCTTCATGGCATTCGGGGCATTGCGGCCCGCATGGACAGCTTCGCCTCGGAGTTCGTCGCCAGGATCGAGACGCTGTACAGCTCCTAGAGCACCGCTATGCCGCAGATTCAGCGCGAGACCGGCAGCTCACTTTCCGAAATCAATATGGTTCCGTTCATCGATGTCGTGCTTGTTCTTCTGATCATTTTCATGATCACGGCTCCGATTCTGCAGTCCGGCATTGACGTCGATGTCCCGAAAACCAAGACGGTGAAGGAGCTCACCGTAGTTCGCATGGTGGTTACCATTGACCGCTCCCAGCGAATCTATTTGAATGACAAGCCGATCAACATCCACGCGCTCGGCCAGGAGGTAGTTTCCCAGTCTCACGACCTCGAGCATCAGGCCGTCTACGTCCGGTGCGACGAGACGGTGCCGTTCGGAAGCTGGGCCACCGTAGTGGACACTCTGCGCCAGGCCGGCATCCAAAATATCAGTGTGGTAACGAAGCCGCTCAGCGAGCGGGCGCAGGCGCCATGAATCGCCAGAGTTCACCGGGCCGACGAGAAATCTGCTTCGGTTTTGATTGAGCGCAACGTCATGTCATCCGTCGCCGCAATTCGACCATCGGACAGCCTGAAATGGCCGCTGGCTCTAGCCAGCCTCCTACACGCTGCATTGGTGGGTTTTATGGTGGTCGGGGCGCTGTTTTCACATAGCGGCGAAAACTGGGGCGGTCCCGGCGGGTCGATCACGGTGGGCGTCGTTGGCAGCGTTCCGGCGATCCCGCTGCCGCATCCTGAAATGGAAACGCCAAGCCGTGTCGTCGACGAATCGAAGGGGCTCTACAACGCCGAGCCACCCACGATTGAAACGCCTCCACCCGACGCCCTGCCAATTCCGAAATTCAAGGAGCTCAAGCCTCCGCGGAAACCTGTGACGCGCCCATCGAAAATTCTCGAGAACCCAACTCCACCTCCGCCGAATGCCGTTCCCTATGGCGGAGGCGGAACCCCCAGCATTCCGACGACATCGTTCGCCATGGGCGCCGGCACGACACAGGCCGGACTCAGCCTCAACGGCGTCGGCGGAGGGGATTTCGGTTCGCGCTTCGAGTGGTATGTCAGGGCGGTTCAGCAGCGGATCAGCAGCAACTGGCTGCAATCCACCGTTGACCCTAGCGTTTCGACAGCCCCGCGCGTGGTCGTCACATTCACCATTCTGCGTGACGGATCGGTCACAAATATTCAGATCACTCGCTCAAGCAACAATTATTCGGTGGATACTTCTGCCGTCCGTGCGGTTCGTGAATCGAGCCCGCTCCAGCCTTTGCCGGGGGCCTATGCGGGACCGAATGTCAATGTCGAGTTCTGGTTTGATTTTCACCGATGACGATTTTTAGTTCCCGAGGGCACGCATAGATGAAACGAAAAATTGGATCCCTGGCGGCAGTCTTCATCGCTTTCACCCTAGGATCATTCTTCCCGCCGCCCGACGCGCGAGCCCAGGATTGGTTCAAGACCGGCACGGGTCTCGGCGTCACGAAGGCGCGGCTGGCCGCTCCGGAGGAGGCATCCCGCTCGACTGCCGCCGAGCCGCTCGAAAAGACATTCCATGACGTTCTCTGGACCGATCTCGAGTATTGCGGCATTCTCGACCTCGTCAGCCCGAGTTTTTATCCCACTCAGATCCCGAGCCAACCGAGCGAGCTGAAAGCGGAGGATTGGGCCGCCTCGCCGGCGAACGCCTACATGGTCGCCTACGGCAATGTCTCCGTCGACGGCGCGAATATGGCCGCGGCCGGCTTTCTCTCCGACGTACACAACCCGAGCGCGCCCCCGGCGCTCCAGAAAATTTATCGGGGCTCGGCAACCGACAATGACGCCCGCCGTCTTGCACATCAATTTGCCGACGACATTGTTGCGGTCCTGAGCGGAGGACTGCCGGGCATCGCGCAGACGCAGATCGCCTATGTCAGCGCGAGGAGTAGCAACAAGGAAATCTGGCTCATGGACTACGACGGGGCCAACCAGCACCAGGTCTCGCATCTGAGATCCATTTCTCTGACTCCGCGGTGGTCCCCCGACGCGACCCGCATCGCCTTTACGTGCTACGTTCCCTTTCGCGGTGTCACGTCGGCGCAGATTTGCATCTACTCGTCGTCT
>DATMRE010000059.1:0-18089 GCA_035566475.1 Verrucomicrobiia bacterium
GCCGGTTGACCGGCATCGGAGCGACGACTGTTTACTTCAGCCTTGAGTTTTCCTACCATGAGCAGTGTTTCCGACGAACCAGCATCGAGAGCAACCATGCCCAGTGGTCACCGGCTCATTGTCACTGAACCGAACGGCACGCGCCGCGAGGTCGGGATCACCACTTCGCCATTTCGTATCGGCCGCCAGGTGGGAAACGAACTGACGCTCCGCGACAGCCGCGTCAGCCGGCAGCAGGCGCAGATTGTGGCCGTGAACGGCACACTGGTTCTCGAAGACATGGGCAGTCGTCACGGCACGTTCGTGAACGGAGTGAAAATCCTCCGCCACGAGCTCCAGCCGAAGGATCGAATCGATTTCGGCATCGCCGATTCCTACGGCGTCACCTATCTCGCCGATGGATCTACGATCGAGGAGCTGGTCGAGAGAGTCGAAGCACCCGCGCCCACCGAGGCAGGCTCGCGCGAGCTTCATCACCTCGGCGTTCTGCTGGACGTCGCGCGGGCACTCGGCTCGTGTCTTTCTCTGGAAGACATACTAACGGCGGTTGTGGACGCTGCAATTCAGGTGACGCGCACCGAACGAGGCGTGCTGCTGCTGGCAGACGCTCTCGGTGACCTGCAGACCATCGTGGCGCGGGACGCTCAACGCAGAACCCTGCGCCCTGAAGAATTGCAGGTCTCGCAGAGTGTCGTAAAGCGCGTCGCCAGTCTGCGCCGCGAACTGATCGTGAGCGACATGGGCGGGGACGCGGCGACCCCTCGGGAGGTGAACCCGCAGGACAGCATGGCGCGGCTCGAGCTGCATACCGTGGTCGCGATCCCGATCGACAAGCTGCCGGTGATCGAAACTCTCGACCTTACGATCACATCGCGGCAGAGCCAGTTGCTTGGCGTGCTATATCTCGACAGCCGTGCCCCTTCGAGTGCTTACTCCGATCTCGACCGTGAGGTGCTGAGAACGCTCGCTCGAGAAGCCGCTACAGTGGTCGAGAACGCGCGCCTGTTTGCGGCCTCGCGCGACAAGGCGCGTCTTGACCACGAGATCGAAATCGCCAGCCAGATACAGCAAACGCTTCTCCCAAAAAAACTGCCGAATTTGCCCAGCGTCGCCGCGGCCGGCTCGACGCTTGCGTGCTATTCGGTCGGGGGCGACTGTTTTGATGTGATCCCTCTCGAAGGCGGGCGCCACGGATTCTTCGTGGGCGATGTCTCGGGGAAAGGGATTTCCGCCGCGCTGCTGGCGACGCTCCTTCAAGGTGTTTTCTTCACCACGGCGACGATGGATATCCCGCTCACCGACGTTTTTTCGCGGGTGAATCAATATCTCTGCGAACGCACCGGCGAAACGCGCTATGCCACGGTGTTTTACGGAGTCCTCGACCCGACGGGTCGCTTCGAGTACGTCAATGCCGGACACGTTCCCCCGCTCGTCGGACGCCGCTCGGGGGCGCTCGAAGCGCTCAGCTCATTGAATTTCCCGGTGGGAATGTTTGAACAGGTCGAGTATCAAAGCGCTTCGGTGGCACTCGAACCCGGCGAATTCCTGGTGATCTACTCCGACGGGGTCTCCGAGGCCGTCAACGTCCAAAACGAATTATTCGAAGAGGAGGGGCTGCGGCGCATAGTAGGAGACTTTAAGGGAGAAACCGTCGAGGAGCTTGCCGACGCGATCCGCGACGGCGTGAAAGCCTTCACCGAAGGAGCCGCCCAGTCCGACGACATCACCGTCTTGGTGATCCAGTACAAGCGAAACGCCCAATGATCAAGAAACCCTCGCCTCGCTCGAACCGTTCGCCGCGAGCCAGCACCCCCTTCGGGCGGTCCATGAAAAGTTCGGAGAGCCGTTCGCTAGGCCGCGGCCCCGGCCGGGACCGCAACGGCTGGTCTACGCCAGGGATTTCTAGCCGCTCGGCTCACGAGCCGGTCGAGGAGTAGCGGCGAGTGCCGAGGTTCCAGAGGGAGATGGCGAGCGTGAGGAAGCCCAGGGCAACCACGGGCACCAGCCGCGTATATTCGGGCGTGACGGTACGGCCGAGCAGGCGCGCGCTCGGATAAAACGAGGCCAGACCGAAAGGAACGATCCAGCACAGAAAGAATTGCACGGCGCCGCTGTAGATCGACAGCGGCCAGCGACCGAAGGCGATGATGTTCCAGACGGGCGGATGGACTCCGATACGATCCTCGAACCAGAACGACACCGTGGTCAAGATCAGAAAGATCGAAACGTAAATCAGGCCGGCAAAGAGTCCGAAAGATAGAGCCATGGCCAGCTTGCCGGGCGTCCACAGCAGTCCGAGGCGCCTGGCCGCCCAAGCCATGCAGAAGATCCCCGTGGCTATTTCCTGGGCCGATTCGATGCGGAACGTTTCAAACAAAACCTGGAACAGAGACGAAATCGGACGCAGCAGAACACGATCGAACTTGCCCTCGATGATGTAGTTGTTGCCGAAATCATACAGATTGACGCTGATGATGTTGAACACGCCGTAAGGAATCATCGAGAATCCGTAGAGAAAAAGCTCTTCTTCGAATCGCCAGCCCGCGAGCCGCGGCGCCTTTTGAAACAGGACGACGACGAAGCTGAGCCCGAAGATGGTCGCGGCGAAGCTCGTGACCAGACTGATGAGGAAATCGCCGCGATAGCTGACGCGGACTTTCGCATATTGGGTGAAGTAGTCGAAGAAAAGAAGCAGATGGCGCCGGACCTCCGTGATCATCGGAGCGAAGGCGATTGCTCCACCTCCTGCCGGCGTGCCGCGAGACCGAGGAGTCGTGGCCACAGGCTAGCCTCCGTGGATCGTGATCCTGCGCACCGAGTGATTCCACCAGAGATGCGCGACGACGAGCAGCGCGACGACCCAGAGCCATTGGGCGGCGAGCGCCAAGAGCGCGTGCGTTCGGTCGAGTTTTCCGAGATACAGTTCGAGCGGCGTGTAGGCGATGTGCTCGAACGGCAACCAGGCCAGGATCCTCTGGGCCGTTTCCGGGAAAAAACTCATGGGAATCAGGAGCCCGGAAAGAAGCTCGATGAGCCAGAATTTCGCGCGAATGAGCGCAAGGATCGATTTGAGCGGAATCGCACAGGTGCCGATCATGAAATTGAGCGCGCCCATCAGGAAGAAGCTCCCGAGAACGCTGGCCATGAAGAGCAGGAAGTCTCGAGCGGATGCCGGCCGCTCGACATGGAACACGAAGCTCACGACGACGGCGGTCGGAAGCGTCAGCAAGCCCAGCCGGAAGGCCGATTCGCCCATGGCACGGAAGATCCACATGGACTGGATCGAAACCGGTTTGATGAGGTCCATGGCGATCTTTCCTTCGATCACCTCGTAAGCCATTTCCTGATCGATCGTGTTCCAGTAAAACGATCGGATGATCCAGCCGACGCTCACGTAGGTGATCATCTGCGCCAAGCTGTAGCCTGCGATCGGCGGTCCGGAACCGTATACGGCGCGCCAAATGAAGTAGTACACGGTGACGTTCAGCAAATAGGTGATGATGCCGGTGAAATAGCGCAGACGAAAGGCCAGGATGTTGACGAATCCGACGCGCGCGAATTCTGCATAGGGTGCGAGCGCGTCGAGGGCCGCGCTCACACACCCACCTCGCTGAGCGATTCGCCGGCGTAGATGCGCTTGACGATCTCTTCGATGGGCTCGTCTTCGATGAGAAGGTCGCGAACTTCGACGGCGGCAAGGATTTGGCGAATGAGGTCGGCGGTCGCGACTCTCACGCGATCGAAGCGAATGCGGTACGTCAATTCGTCCACTTGCTCGACTTCGAGTCCGTCGCGCGAGAACAGGTCGATCCCACTCGCCTGCGCGCGGTCCTTGAGTACGAATTTGATCTGCTTTGTGCGCAGCAGTTTCTGCTTCAGATGATCGAGCTGCCCATCGAAGAGAACTCGGCCATGGTCGATGATCATGATCCGACGGCACAATTCCTCGATGTCATCGAGGTCGTGCGTCGTTAGCAGGACTGTGGTGTGGAATTCGCGGTTGATCCTGCGAAGGAAATGCCGGATATGATCTTTCGCGACCACGTCGAGACCGATCGTCGGCTCGTCGAGAAACAGCAGCGGGGGATTGTGCAGGAGCGCAGCTGCGAGATCGCAACGCATTCGCTCGCCGAGCGAGAGCTTGCGCACCGGCGTGTGCAGGTAGTCGCGGATCCCGAGAATTTGGTTGAAGTGCTCCATGCGCCGATCGAAGTCGCGCTCGGGCACCTCGTAGATGCGGCGCAACAGCTTGAAGGACTCGATAACGGCGATGTCCCACCAGAGTTGGGTTCGCTGGCCGAACACGACACCGATGGTTTTCACGTACTGGCGGCGTTGGCGGAAGGGCGTGAAGCCGTTGACGCGGACCTCGCCGCTCGTGGGGACCAAAATGCCGGTGAGCATCTTGATGCTGGTGGACTTGCCGGCGCCGTTCGGGCCGATGTAGCCCACCATCTCGCCGCGCTCGATCGAAAAGCTCACACGGTCGACGGCCGCAATGGTGCGGTAGTCGCGGACAAACAAATTCTGAATCGAGCCCCACAGCCCCTCGCGCCGGTCAAACGAGCGAAAATGCTTGGAGAGATCGTGGACGTAGATGAGCGGATCAGAGCTCAGCATAGGGCATTCTAGCATTGCCAGGAACACGACGGGGGACGCTTTCGCGGCGCTCGGGCCGCACTCGTCTCCTGCTCACGAGAATTGGCATGCGCTTGTGCGAACCGCTATTCGCCGATCACTTTGAGTAGGATGCGCTTCGGACGCAAGCCATCCAGCTCGACGAACAAGATGAATTGCCACGGGCCGAGATCGAGACGTCCTTCCGTGAACGGGACCACGATCTGATGATTGAGCAACAGGCTCTGGAAATGGACGGCAGCGTTGCTTTCGAACCGACCTTTGTGTCGATAGTCGTCGCGGGCCGGAGCGATTTGATCGAGCCAGGTGTCGATATCCGCCAGAAGTCCGGGCTCGTCATCATTTACGATCACAGCGGAGTTCGAGTGCAGCGAGGAAACCAGGATGATCCCGTCGCGGACGCTGCTCTTCTCCATTGCCGCTCTAACTTGAGTCGTGATGTTGAAGATTTCCCGCGGTTTCGTCGACTGGATCAGGATGTATTCGCTGTAGATCTTCACATGGGCCTCGAAGGGCGAACGATATTGTAGCGAAAAGCTTTCGGGTCCGGCAAAGCGGAGGCCTCGGGAGAATTACGACCGGTGAGCGGGCCCACGGGAGCGCTCCTCGCTAGCTCGGGTGCTCCTCGGGGAGCCACTGGCGGACGCGGGCGACGATTTCTTCGATGCGCACCGGACGATAGCAGACGGCACGAGCCGGAGGCAGGCGAACCATCTCGGTCCGGGAGGCGACGAGAAGGGTGGGGACATGCTCGACGAGGTTCCGGATCGCGGGATGGTCCGCGACCGGGGCTGCTGCCTCAAGAACTAGGGCCGAAGGGACCTGACCTTGGGCGAGGGCGCGCCCCACATCGTCCGGGTCATCCATGCCCAAGGCATCGATACCGAGCTCGCGGAGCTCGGCGCGAACGGCCGTCCGCAGCGTCCAGTCGAGGGCAATTACGAAAACGACTGGCATCCTGGGTGCGGAGTATAGCATCTTCGCAATATGCGTGTTTGGCACGCGCCGGGCTGTTTACGTAGGCAGGCCTGAGAGTGTCTGTTACAATTTTGTGATTTCGAAGGCAGGCTGTGCAGTGAAGCGCAGCCGATCATGGCGGAAAACAGCAAACGAAAAAGGACTCTCCTTATCATACTGTCAGCGGGGCTGGCGGTCGTTGTCGTTGTGATCCTGGCCTCGCGCAGAAAGGACCCGACCGTGCCGGTGGCGAATGTGACCCGAGAGGATTTGAACCAAACGATCACGAGCAACGGCAAAGCGGAACCGGTCTCACCCGTGGTCGCTCGCGCGGAGTTTCCGACATTCGTGAGCAAGGTAAGCGCCACCGAAGGGCAGGCAATCCGCCGGGGACAAGTGGTCCTCTCGCTCAATGACACCGAGGTGCGATCGCAGCTCGAGCAGGCCCGCGCGGATTTGCTCGCCGCCCAAAACGATCTTCGAAATGCCCAAGCCGGTGGTCCGCCCGATGAAGTCGCGCAGCTCGGGGGCGATCTCGCGCAGGAGCAGATCGAGGTCAAAAACCTCGAACGCACGGAGAAGGCGCTCGAGCGGTTGGTCGCCAAACAGGCCGCCACCGAGGACGAACTGGCGCAGAATCGGGCCTCTCTCACCAAGGCTCGCGCGAACCTAGAGCAGCTCGAGCAGCGCAAGAAGGCCTTGGCCGAGCGGGCAACGGTCGCTGTTTCAACCGCCGGGCTGCGCGTGAGCCAGGCGCAGGGGCAGATACGGTCGCTGGAAGAGAAAGTTCGGTCGGCCACCATCGTCGCCGCCGGAGACGGAATACTGTATTCACTGCCGGTGCGCGCGGGCGACTACGTGAAAGTTGGCGACGTCCTCGCCGAGATGGCGGATCTTCGACACTTGCGGGTGCGCGCCTTCGTCGATGAGCCGGACCTGGGGTCTCTTGAGCCGAACCAGGACGTCGAGGTGAGCTGGGACGCAAGGCCGGGGCGCACCTGGCCCGCACGCACCGAGCAGATCCCCAAGCAGGTCGTGTCGCATGGGATGCGCAGCGTCGGCGAAGTCCTTTGCTCGATCGATAACGAGAAGCTCGAGCTCTTGCCCAACATCAACGTCGAGGTTCGAATTCTAGTTCGCGAGCGGCGCGGGGCTTTGGTCGTGCCGCGCGCGGCCGCACGCGAGGACCAGGGCCGGCACTATGTCTTCGTGTTTGACGGTGAGAAAATTCATCGACGCGACGTATCGCTGGGTGTCGCGAACGCATCTAAATATGAAGTTCTCTCGGGCTTGGCGGCCGGCGAGCGAGTCGCGCTTCCGGGAGACCAAGATTTGCGAGACGGCATGAACGTTCGAGCTGCGGGTGCCAATTGAGAGTCGAACACTGGCGGATTGCGAAAATTGTCTCCGTCGCGGTGCTGGCCACGGCCGTTTGCTCGCCCCCGGCACTCCGGACTGGGCCGCCGAGAGCCGCCGGCCTCCCGGCTGATATTTCCGCGCTTCTTGAGACGGCGCAGCATCAGTTCAATTCGGGGAACTACGGCATCGCCGTGGTGACTCTGCGATCCGCCGTTTTGCAGAACCCGTCGAGCGCCGAGGCGTATTACTGGCTGGGACGCAGTTATTATGAGATGCGTGATCCTGACAACGCGATCGTGCAACTGGAGAAGGCCGTCGCGCTCGAGAGCAGGAATTCGCTTTATCACCAGTGGCTCGGCCGTGCCTATGGCGCCAAGGCGGACCGCGATAAGAGTTTCTTTATGGCGAAGAAGGTCAAGAAGGAGTTCGAGGAGGCTGTGCGGTTGAACCCGTCGAATATTGCGGCGCGCCGAGACCTCGAGAGCTATTGTATCAGCGCTCCGTGGATTGTCGGCGGGAGTAAGGATGAAGCACGCGAGCAGACGGAGGCCATCGCTCAACTCGATCCCATCGAGGGACACCTGGCGCGCGGTGCTCTCTATCAGGAAGGGAAGAAGCCCGAACTGGCCGAGGATGAATATCGGCAGGTTCTGGCGGCAAAACCGAGTCGCCTCGAGCCCTATCTGGAGGTGGCCGGCTTCTTCCAGGGGCAGAACAAGCCGGCCGACGTCCAAGCGGTTATCGAAGCGGCGGCGCAGATGAAGGCCAACGATCCGCGCCTCGACTTCTTTCGGGGCATTGCTCTGGTGCTGTCGCGCGCAGATTTAGGGCACGCCGAGGAGTACCTGAAGTCGTATCTTGCGAGCACTCCGGATCGAAGCGATTGGCCTTCGCACGCGGCGGCACGAGAGTGGCTCGGAAGACTGTACGAGGCGCAGGGGAAGCGTGCGGAGGCGGCCGAGCAGTATCGTGCGTCGCTCGAGCTGGATTCAACTCGAAACCAGGCGCGTGCGCGACTTCAGAAGCTCGAGAAAGCGTCGCCGTAAGCGAGAGCCTCGGGTCCCGTCACCGGATACCCCCTCGAAACCGATTCCGCGGGCCCAAGCGAGGTGAAAAAGGCCCCGGAAAGCCCCGTGTGCTCACACTCGACACCGGAAAGTGGCAGAGAGGAAGCCGTTTGCCATCGATCACAAGAATTCGCGTCGCGCGATCGGTCGGCGGTAACCGGTGCCCCTCCGGCTTTGGTAAGGTCGGCTAGTGCGATCCGGAATGCTCCAAGCCGAGACATGGAAACTTGCCTGGGATGCGCTGCGCACCAATAAGATGCGAGCGATTCTGACGATGCTCGGCGTCGTGATCGGCAGCGCGTGCATCGTTCTGGTTGTGACCGTGGCGCTCGCAGGTAAGCAATACATCATCGGCCAGATCGAGGGAGTCGGAGCAAATTTGATCTATGCGGAGACGATTGGTTCGGGAGCCCGGGTGGTGGCCGACGAAATTTCGATGAGCGATCTGGAGGCTGTCAGGCAGGGCATCCCCCAGGTGGCTGGAGTGGCAGGAACGCATGACTTGCAGATGACCGTCGTCGTCAACGGCCAGGAACATCCCATCAACCTGGTCGGTGTTACCGAAGGCTTCCAGGAGATTCGCAACTTGGATGTCGTTCGCGGGCGCTACTTCGACACCGACGACATGAGACTGCGGAGCAAGGTTTGCCTGCTCACCAGGGAGCTCGGCTCGCTCGTGTTTCCCGTTGACGACCCGGTCGGGAAGGACATCCGCATTGGCGAGCTGCATTTCACCGTCATCGGAGTATTTCAAGAGCGGGTGGCCACGTTCGGGCAGTCGGAGATAACGCGGGAGTCCGTCATCATTCCCTTTTCGCTGGTCCGCTATTACACGGGCGAGGAATTCTTCAGGACGTTCTATGCCCAGGCGAATGGCCCCGAAAATGTCCCGATCGTCACGAGCGAGGTGGCGGAGATCCTGCGGAGCCGGCACCGTCCCGAGGCGAAATTTCTCGTGCAGAATTTGAGCGGGATCCTGGAGACGGCGCGGCATATCTCGACGGCGCTGACGCTGGTATTGATTCTTATCGCGCTGATCGCCCTGGCCATCAGTGGAATCGGGATCATGAATATCATGCTCGTGACCGTGACCGAACGAACGCGGGAAATCGGGATTCGCAAGGCCATCGGAGCGCGGCGAGATGCCATTCTGTACCAATTTCTGATGGAGGCGCTGCTGATCAGCGGCACAGGAGCGCTGGCCGGAATTCTCATTGCTGTTTCGATCCCCACGTTGATCAATTTCTTGATCAGCTTCTTCCCGCAGGTGGGGAATGTAAATGTCCCCGTTTCGTGGATCTCGGTATTGTTGGCGCTCGTAGTATCCTGTTCGACGGGCCTGATATTCGGGTATTTACCGGCGAGTCGGGCAGCCCGGCTTCAACCGACGGAATCGCTGCGCTATGAATAGAAAACGTTCTCAGCGGCTCGCGCTGGCCGCGGCCCTTGCGCTGGCGGTCGCAGTTCCGGCCCGTGCGCAGAACGAGGAAAAACTGACTCTGCGGCAGGCGGTGACGCTGGCCCTCGAAAATAGCCGGGGGATGAAACTCGCTCGGGTACAATACGAAGTCGCGCTGAACGAAGCGGGAGTGGATCGCGCCGCATTTCGTCCGAATCTCTATACCGGGGCGGGCTACGTTTACACCCGTGGTTTCCCGGCGATCCCCGGCGGCGGTCCGCCGTCGATCTTCCAACTGGATTACAACCAGTCGATTTTCAGTCCATGGCTCAAAGGCCAGCAGCGCGCGGCCGAAGAGCGGGCCAAGAATCAGAAACTCGAGATGGACCGTGTGCGGGACGACGTCATCGTCCGCACGGCCATGTCCTATCTTGAACTCGCCAAGGTGCGGCACTCACTTGAGCTGATCCGCAGCGAGCAGGCGAGCGCAGAGAAAATACTGGAGGTCACCCGGGAGCGTGTCGCTGCCAACCAGGAACTTCCGATTGAAGTGACGCGCAGCCAGTTGACGCTGGCGCGCGCCGAGGAGCGGATCGTGAAGCTGGAAGGCCGCGAGGGGGCTCTCTCCGAGCAGATGCGCGACCTCACCGGTCTCTCCGACACGCAGTCGATCGAGGTCGAGAAGGAAGAGCCGTCGTTCGCGAGCGATCAACAGGAATCCGAGTTGGTCGGGCTGGCCCTCGAGAATGATCGCGAAATCCAGCAAGCCGAGACCGAACGTGTCGCGCGCCAGCACGTACTTCGCGGCGCGCATCTGAGCTACTGGCCCACGTTCGACCTGGTCGGCCAATACAGCGTTCTCAGTAAGTTCAATAATTACGGCGAGTTTTACAAGAAATTCGAGCGCAACAACGTGAATGTCGGAGTGCAGATCACCATTCCGATCTTTGCCGCGAAAACCTCGGCAAACGTCGCCCTGGCGAAGAGCCAACTGGAGGACGCCGAGCTGACGGTTGGCAGCAAGAGGCAGCAGGTCCGTCAGGACGTCCGGCAGAAAGCCCGGAACGTGCGGGAACTGGACGCAACCCGGAATGTAGCCCGGCTGGACCTCGAGCTGGCGCAGCAAACCGTGCAATTGCTTCAGACGAGATTTGATCAGGGTCGGGCGACTCTCCAGGAGATCGAACAGGCCCGCCTGGAGGAGAGCGACAAGTGGATCGGCTTCCTCGATGCCGACTTTGCCCGCGAGCAGGGACAGCTCGTGCTCCTGCAATCGACCGGCCAACTCGCCAAGGTATTTCAATAAGAACCAACGGGCCGAACGGGCCGAAAGGCCGCTTGGGCCGGAACGGAAAATCTAGTAAAGTAAGGGTCTTACAATTTGGTTCGCCACTCTTGACGCCGACTGAGGGGGAAAACTCTAGATGCCGTCCGTGATGAAAACACTTTTGCTGAACCCACCAAGCTTCGAGAAATTCGACGGCGGCGCGGGGTCCCGCTGGCCGGCAACGCGGGAGATCGAGTCGTACTGGTATCCGGTCTGGCTCGCGTATCCGGCCGGGATGCTGCCCGGCAGCCGCCTGCTGGACGCTCCGCCGCAACATATAACCCCGGCGGAGGTGATCCGCGAGGCCCAGGACTATGAGTTCGTTGTGCTGTTTACGTCGACGGTAGGCTTCGTGAGCGACCTGCGCATGGCTCGCGCGATGAAGGAGGGGAAACCCGACCTCAAGATCTGCTTCGTCGGACCCCACGTGCAGATCAAACCGGCAGAGAGTCTGCTCGCGAGCGCGGATATAGATTTTGTCGTGCGCGGGGAATTCGACCACGCCGTCGTGGAGTTCGCGCAGGGTAAGCCTGTGTCGGAGATCCTGAATGCCAGCTACGTGAAAGACGGAAACGTCGTGCATAACGAGGCGCGGCTGCTGATGCAGACCCCGGAACTCGATGAGTTGCCCTTTGCCACCGATGTTTACCAGCGCGATTTGAAGATCGAAAAATACAATGTGCCGTTCCTGCTGAATCCCTTCGTGTCGTTTTATACGGCTCGGGGATGTCCGGCGCTTTGCACCTTCTGCTTGTGGCCGCAAACACTTTCCGGCCACGCGTGGCGCACTCGCTCGGTTGAAAATGTGGCGCGGGAATTCCGGCAGGCTCACAAGATGTTTCCGCAGGCGAAGGAATTTTTCTTCGACGACGATACCTTCAACATCCGCAAGGATCGTGTGATCGCCCTTTGCAAGGAATTCGAGCCCGTAGGCTTTCAGTGGTCCTGCACGGCACGCAACCATAGCGATTATGAGACGCTCAGGGCCATGGCCGACGCCGGCTGCCGGTTGCTCATCGTGGGCTTCGAGTCGGGCGATGCGCAGATTCTCAAGAACATTAAAAAGGGCTCCACGGTTGAAATGGGGCGGGCCTTTGTGAAGAATTGCAAGAAGGCTGGCATTCACGTTCACGGCGATTTCATTATCGGGTTGCCGGGCGAGACGAAGGAAACCATCGAGAAGACGATCGACTACGCCAAGGAACTCGATTGCGAGACGATTCAGGTTTCGATGGCCCATGCCTACCCAGGCACGGAACTTTACGATCAGGGCATGCGCGAGGGCTTTCTTGCTGGCGAAGCAGTCACGGATTCTGGCGGCCACCAGCTTCCGCACCTCGAGTACCCGGGCCTTTCCCGCGAGTACATGGTCGATGCCGTCAACCGGTTCTACGACAGCTACTATTTCCGGCCGAGAGTCGCTTGGCGCATCGTGCGCGAGGCGCTCTGGGACGGGCATGAGCGCAAGCGGCTCTTTCATGAAGCGGTTGATTTCCTGAAGCTCCGGGCGGACCGGAAGAAGGTGGCGCGGGGAGGAGTGGCAAAAAGGGCGGTTGTGGCCGTGCCTCCGATCGATACCGGTACGAATATCGGAATAACGGGCGAGTCGCCGAGCCCATGAGGTCGCCCCTGGGCCTGCGTTTCAAGACTCACCTGCTGATTTCTCTCATGATTGTTTTCGGCCCAGTGGGCGACGTACTGCTCAGCAAGGGCATGAAGCGCATCGGCGCCGTGACGATTCGGGCGCCGGCCGATCTCCCTCGCCTTTTTCTAGGCACATTCACGTCGGGGATGATCTGGCTCGGCATCGGGTCGCTGCTGTTGTTCTTCATCGCCTATATGCTCGTGCTGTCCTGGGCGGATTACAGCTACGTTCAACCCGCGTCTTCGGCCGCCTACGGCATCGTGGCACTATTGGGATATCTCGTTTTGGGCGAGGCAATTACGCCCGTCCGATGGGCCGGCGTCCTGGTTATCTGCGTGGGTGTGTACATTGTCGGGCATACACCGCCGCGAACGACGGGGTCGGATTCGTGCTGAGCGAGCTCGTTTTTTATTGTTTTATCATTGTTGCCGGGACCGCAGGGGAGCTCTGCGTCACGCGGGCCATGAAGACAATCGGCGAAGTCACCGATTTCCGCCCGCATGCGATCGTCCGCGTGATTGGCAGCGCGATGCGGGTCCCTTGGATGTGGATCGGCATCGGGCTGATGACGGTTGGTTTTTTCGCACTTCTCGCGATGCTGTCGCTTGAAAATGTCAGCCTGGTGATCCCGGTTACCGCTCTGAGCTATGTTGCCGGAACGCTCGGCGGGGAAATGTTCCTCGGCGAGCAGGTCACACGCCAGCGCTGGGCTGGCGTCGCGCTCGTGTGCCTCGGCGTCACGCTCGTATTCATCGGCAAAGGATAGCGCCGTGATCGGCTGGCTCGCGATTCGCGATGCGCTGTTGGTCGTGGCGCTCGCGCCGTTCGCGTACTACATACTCTCGATCGTGGCCGTCCGTCGATTCTTCCGGGGACGCCCTTCGGATGTTTCAGATTTCACTCCACCGCTCAGCATCCTGAAACCGATCCGCGGGCTCGACCGCGAGACGTACGAGAATTATGCAAGCTTCTGCCGGCAGGAGTATCCGGAATTCGAGATTCTCTTCTGCGTGTCGGACGAGCAGGATCCGGCCATTCCGATCATCGAGCAGCTGATCCGGGAATTCCCGCAGCCCGCCATTCGCCTACTGATCGGGTCGGAGGCCTCGGGAGCGAGCGACAAGGTCAACAAGCTCTGCCGCATGGTTCGCGAGGCTCGCCACGACATCGTCCTGGTGAGCGATAGTGACGTTCGCGTCGATCCCTGCTTTCTGCGCTCGGTAGTTCAGCCATTCCGCGAACGCCAAGTCGGCGGCGTGACCTGTCTCTACCGCGGGCTGACGGACGGCTCGTTCGCCGCGAATCTAGAAGCGCTCGGCAATAGCACCGATTTTGCGCCGGGCGTACTCGTGGCCTGGCTCATGGGCGGTCTCGACTTCATGCTCGGCGCCGTGATGGCCACCACGAAGAGGCATCTGGCCGAAGCAGGCGGGTTCGAAGCGCTCGTCGATTATTTCTCGGACGATTACGAGCTCGGGAATAGGATTGCGGCGCGGGGTTACCGCATCGAGCTAAGCACTTCGCCCGTTGCCGTGGTGTACCCACGAGAGACGCTCCTGAGCGCCTTTCGCCATCAGCTTCGCTGGAATTTGAGTATCCGCCATTCGCGGCCTTGGGGGCATCTGGGACTGATTTTCACGCAGGGGCTGGCGTGGTCACTGATCGGGTTGGTTCTCGCACCGTCGTGGTTGCTCGGATGTGGTTTTATTGCCGGCTATGCGCTGCTGCGCACAGCCACGGCAGTGAGCGTCGGAGCGCGCGGGCTCGGTGATCAGCTGGTTCGGCGCAAACCATGGCTGCTCGTGCTGCGGGATGCCTTCGCGTTTGTGGTCTGGGTGGCGAGTTTTTTTCCGCAGCGCGTACACTGGCGCGGGCGGCGATTCGAAATTCGCAATAAGCGGCTCGTGCCAGTTTCGTCACGCCACTCGAACGGCTTCCCTGTTGATTGAGACGGCGCTCGGTGTGCGGATCGAGACGGATCCTCACACTCGCTCACGGTTTCCCGGGTGCCGGATGAAAGGAGTCGGCTTCGGGCTGCCCAGGAGCTGACTCAGGGCTCGGAATATCCAGGTTGACCACGATCGGTTCCTGCCCGCTCCGCACGACCACCGCCTCGACCGGCTGATCGCGCCGCGCATTGAGCTCCTGGTGCGGCACGTACGGGGGTACGTATATGAAGTCACCGGGACCGGCTTCATCAACAAATTCCAGCCGGTCGCCCCAGCGAAATCGCGCGCGGCCGCGAATGATGTAAAGCACGGTCTCAAGCTCGCCATGGTGGTGCGGGCCTGTCTTGGCGTCGGGGTCGACGACGACGGTTCCCGCCCAGAGTCTCTGTGCTCCGACGCGAGCATAAGAGATGGCTTCCGCTCGCGTCATCCCTGGGGTTTGCGGGGTGTTCCGGTCGAGCTCCCCGCCTCTGACAATTCTGATACCCCGCTTCCCCCAGTCGGTCTTCTCGTTCGGCTGCGCGTCGGGCATCGCCGCTCCTACTCTCCCGGGAATCCCCGCCTGTTCGGCGGGATTCCCGCCTGGAAGGCCAGCACTATACACCGGACTCCTTCGGGATGAGATGAAGAACGTTGGTGGACGATGTTGTCTTCGGGGATTCGCTCGACCGAGACCGTTCGGTAGGACGAACGAGCAACCGGGGCTAGCTCTGGCACGGGCTAAACCGTGCGGGAAACGGCCGCTGCACGCAACGCTTGCGCACGGACGGCGTCTTCGTCGGCGAGCGGGACGACCAGGGTGAACCGCTGCCCGAATTCATCGGCGCACGCCCGCAGGATTTGCGATCGCTCATGGACGGGATGATCGCCGCGAACGAGCGCATAGAGGGCGCGCTCGACCCCGTCCTGCAGGCGGCGACGGCCTTCGGCTTCGTCTACGTCCCTCCGTTCGAGGATGGGAACGGCCGTTTGCACCGTTGCCCTGATCCATCACGTTCTGGCCGAAGGCAAATTCGGCCCCCCCGGCCATGGTGTTCCCGGTGTCGTCGGTTATGCTCGATCGCATCGAGAATTACCGTGGCACCTCACGCGCGCATTCGGGACCGCTCATGAATTTCATCGAACGGCGTCCGACGCTGCAACGCAACGTCGAGGTACTGAACGATATGGCCGACCTCTACCGGTATTTTCGACTGCACCGACAATGCGGAGTTCCTTTCTTTGGTTGCGTCGAGCGCACGGTCGACCGCGATTTTGCCGCGCGAGATCGACGACCTGCGCGCGACAGGACGAAGCCTTGCGCCGCGTCATGGACACGGTCGAGATGCCCGACCGCCTCGCGGAGAATCTCATCATGTTCATCCGTCAGAACGACGGAACGTTGTCCCGCCGGCGACGCGAGGGTGAATTTGCGAAGCTCAGGGACGACGAAGTCAGAACGCTCGAAGACATCGTGCGCGAAGCTTTTGAAGGATACCGGAGCGGTAAATCGATCCAGATGGGCCACAGAGAGAAGAAGCCTGCGCCGTGCGACCATGCCTGCCAGGAAAGCGCTCGCAATGGATGATCGAGAGCCGTGTTCGATTTGCATCCGGTGCGCGAAACACGAGTCGCTGAAACGGTACGTCAAACAGAACGGGCAGAATTTTTACTTGTACCACTGGTTGGAGTTCAACGACTACGGTCGCTCTCTCGCGGATGACGATATGCATATATCGAGGGTAGGCGGTCGGCAATCTTAAATTGGACTTCTTTCGGTTCCGAAAGGTTGAGGTTTTAAGGCCTAACACGCCACCCAGGCATGGCGGCGCAAATCACAGATTGTCACCTCGTGGCGCGATGCAAGATGCATCAGACAGCTGGTGCTTGCGTATTTGAGACATCTGATGTTCTTCAGGGGACATTCAGATTGCCTAGATTATATTGTCCCGGATACTTTCAATAATTACTCGTGCAGGCAGGAGCACAATTTCGGCGACAATAGAGGCACTTGGGCCGGACGAGGGAACATAAACGACTTTTGGGAAAACAACATGAAATGGGGTTGCGGAGTTCTCTTTCTGTCGGCACTGTTTACCGCGTTCGCGACGCTCGCGGCCGCTCAACAAGGTGACAAACAGGCCGCCCCTGCTACTGCGCCACGCGAATCTGGGCAGATATTTACTAAACCGGTTCTGGTCAAGGGTTCTCCTACCAATCTCAGCGCCTTCGATGTGAGCTGGAATGATAACTCCGCGCAAAGGTACTACCTCGCCGACCGTACAAACAACGCCATCGACCTGGTAGATTCCGCTACAGACACGTTCCTCGGGTTCATTGGGCGCGGCCACTACACGGGCAACAGGCCTTGCCCTGGCCAACCCAAAGAGCTGCGCCACTGCGCTGGGCCAAATGGGGTCGTCACGGACAACCTCGGCCACGTTTGGGCTGGAGACGGTGACGGCAATATCATTGAGGCCGACGCGGCCAAACCGGGCACCGACATTATTCGGTCGATCCCGACCGGGGGCAAGGGGCGGGTCGATGAAATGTCTTATGACCCGATCGATCACATTCTGATGGTTGAGAATGATGGTGATTCACCGCCGTTTCTCACGTTCATCTCAGTTATCGATGGGTCCCTGTTGGGTCGCTACGTTTATCCGATAGATCAGGATGGCATGGAACAATCCGTTTGGGTTCGCCAGACCGGGTTGTTTTACCAGAATGTTCCCGGGAAGAAGAATCGCGTCGATGTGTTCGATCCCCACAGGCTCCTGAATCCGGTCGAGAGCTTCCCAGTGGAATGCACTGGCGGACTGCTCGGCCTTACTGTGAGCGGCCTTACGGTCGGGCCAAACGGGCGTCTGATGACCGTCTGTGGCAGTGTGGGCGGGGTGGCCATCGATTCTGGAACCGGGCGGATCCGAACGATCATTCCCGAAGGGGCCGACGCAGACGAAGTCTGGTACGATCCGGGCTCCAATAACTACTACTACTCGCGTCCCGGGGCTAGCGAAGGGGTGGCCGTGGTCAACGCCGCTGCTGAGAAGTTTGTGACTAACATTCCGCTTGGGAGCCACTCCGTTGCTGTCAATGCGAGCAACAAACACATCTTCGTCCCGGTTGCTGGGAAGGGCATCTTCGTGGTCGCGCCAAGAAAGAGAAGCGTCAAAATCTAGATGCGCTCAAGGACATCTACGTGCGATCCTTTTCGTGGCGTTTAGCAGTCAGCCGCAAGCGAGCCTGGCACGGTCGACTAACGCAGGAGAAGAATCTGGCCAGAGAGGCGGGTGAACGCTGACGAGCGGGCCGGAAATCTGGAATCAGAAGAGAGGGGGACGCCAATGAGGAAGGATTTCATGTTTCTCTCTGATGGTAGTCAGGACGGGATCACCTTTGGCGCACAGTTCGGGACTGGACTAACGGGCTGAGCAAACCAAAATGCATATCTCCGCGCCTTTCATTCGACGGCGTGTTGCCACTTCTTTGTTGAGCGTTGCAATTTTGCTTTCAGGCGGGGTGGCCTTTTATTTTCTGCCCGTGGCAGCATTACCCCGCGTAGATTTCCCGACGATTTATGTTCGGGCAAGTCTGCCGGGGGCGAGTCCGGAAACCATGGCCTCCGCGGTGGCAACGCCGCTGGAACGCCAATTCGGGCGGGTCGCGGGCATCACGCAGATGACGTCCACCAGCCAGCTTGGCACTACGGGAATCACTCTTCAGTTCGACCTAGATCGGGACTTTAATGCAGCATCCCGGGACGTGC
>DATMRE010000060.1:0-33513 GCA_035566475.1 Verrucomicrobiia bacterium
ACTGGCATTCCTGTGAAGCTGCCGTTGAACTGCGGATACGGCCGCAGCAGATTGATTTCTGAAATCATCGGAAAATTGTAGAGAGAGGCTGGTTCATTGAAAATGGCACTTGGTCCCTGGAAAAACGGAAGGAACGGATTCGCGACCTGGGACTTGAGAAAATCGGAAACCGACGTGCTGTTGGGATCATGCGTGGGATTCAAGGACTGGACGAGTTGAGCGAGCGTTGAAGAAGGAATGAAGTTGCGGTTTCGCGTGGTCGTAATGTTGTCCCCACCCCACGGAAGGCGGTTGCTGCGGTTCGCGGAATAGTCAACGCCGATCGTGATTTCGCCCGGAAGTAGCCGCTCGATCCCAATATTCCACTGATAAATATTGGCGTTCGGCGCTTGCCCCGTCCCCACGTTGTTGCTGTTCGAAAATCCCCAATTCACATTCTTACCGTACTTTTGACGTTCAGGGACGGGCAAGCCTTGCGGAAACGGGTTTTCTAACGTCGCGTACTGAGAGACAAAGGCATCCTTCGTGAAGAATATGTTTCCGCTGGCGCTGAACGCCGTTCCTGGATACTGATAATTCGTCGCTGGGTTAAGCCCGTAGTATATGCCCGCGCCGCCGCGTATCACTGTTTTCGTGTCAAGAGAAAAAGCAAACCCCAGCCGCGGGGCAATGTTCCCCCAATCGGTTGGCAGATGCCGCCCGAGTCCTCCTTGACCCGGGAAGACCGTGCTGCCCTTTAGCTTTGTCGGCGGCTTCCCGGATTGGAGGACCAGGGAGACTCCCGTATCCCCGTTAAAATCGCTGTACTGCTGGTGATTGAATCGTTCCGTGTAGGGCGTGCTCCATTCATATCTTAAACCGAGATTCACCGTCAGGCGAGAGTTGACCTTCCAATCATCCTGAATGTAAAACGCAGTCTCCCAGGACTTATCCGCTACGGAGGGCGTGATGTTGATCAAACTGGTTGGATCACCATAACCGATCAGCAGGTCGGCGAAGGAATTGCCTTGCGTCGGGTCCGTTGGGTTGGGTGTTTGGGCCGTGATGCTCTGCGGGAAATAGAAGGAACCCGTCGGATAGTTCGGCTGATAGAAATTGTTGAAAAACTGGCGCTGCTCGAATCCGACTTTGAGGGTGTGCCGGCCGCGAACAAAGGAAAGAGCGGAGGAATACGAGTAGAGCGTGTGAGCGAAATCAGTATCGCTACAACACTGCGTATACATCGACAGCCAATTGTCGTTACCGTTGAAATCCATTTGGATGCTGGGCATGCGATCGAGCCCATTGGCCTGCGCAAGAATGGACGGAAGACCAAGGCTCTGCAACGTGGGCATGACCGAATGTCCGGGCGATGTGACGCGATCGACGGCAAAGCGGCTGCTCCAAAGCGTCGTGGATGTGAGCGTCCAATCGAATTCCAGACCTACGTTGTGCACGTCCGTCGTGCCTGCCAGACCATCATTAAAGATTGTGCTTGCCAGGACGAAGGGCGTCGAGGAATCCGAATGCAAATTGCTGTATCGGCCGGAGAAGTGCTTGTTCTCATCGAAGTGATGATCGAGTTTGATATCCAACTGCCTCCCCGAGGATGCGGCGATTGTTGATGTCCGGAAATTGTTGAGGCCGGTCGGATCGCTCAGATTCGTGTTGGGTTGCGGATATGCTTTGAGGATGGCCTGGCCGATCGGATCGATGGAACTAGGGGGGATGACGTTCGGCGTGCCCATGTAGCTGAATTGCGGTCGCGTGCAGGCGGCTGGGACGCCCGCGAGCGTGCATTGAGAGGGATCGTAAATTGTTTCAAGGGCATTCGAAAAATCGCCGTTTCGCTCCGCGTCGGTGGGTACTGTTCCGCTGATGATCACCGCGGCGTTTTCTCTTACCTTCTCAAGATCTACGAAAAAGAATGTCTTGCCCGTTTTGATCGGGCCCCCGAAGGAGAAACCATATTGATCGCGAAGGTGATCCGGCTTCGGGCTTCCGCTGGCCTTCAAGAAAAACTCGTTCGCATCCAAAGCGGAACGCTGCCCGAACCACCATCCACTCCCGTGGAAGTGATTGCCCCCTTCTTTAAGCACCAGATTCATGACGGTGCCGCCGTTGCTGCCATATTCGGCGGAGAAGCTATTGTTCTCCACCTTGAATTCCTGCACGATTTCAACCGACGGCTGATAGTAGACATTAGTCGTGCCACCCTCGCCCTGCTCTGGCGCGCTGGTCAACGCGCCATCCAGACGCACTTCCGCAGTGGCATTGCGCTGGCCATTGGAAACGAAGTTGGTACCGGACGGATAGGAGTCCGTTGTGCCGGAACCGGCCGATTCCGTGACGCCTCCTGCCAGAAACACGAGCCCAAACAGGCTGCGATTGATCAGCGGGATATCACGGACATATTCGTTGGTAATGTCGGTTCCCAGCGAAGCGTTACCCGTATCAAGTAACGGGGGCTCACCGGTAACTGTGACGCGAACCGCGACCGAGCTTGGATCGAGGTTGAAGTTGATTGTCGCCTGCTGGCTAACGGCCAGCACTACGTTCTTTCTTTCCTGAGTTCCAAAATTGGCGGCTTCGGCGCGAATCGAGTAGGTCGCAGGACGGATCCCCGTCAAAACGTAAATGCCCTCTGCATTCGTGACCGTCGAAGTAGTCACATTCGTCACTTCGTCGGTCAGCACGATCTTGGTACTGGGAATCACACCACCGGAGGAGTCACTCACCACACCCGTCAGTTGTGCCGTATAAGTTGATTGCGCGGCGAGATCAGAAGAGCCGAGTAGAAAACCGCAAAGAACCAATCCCGCGAGACCACAGATGGAAGACAGCCTCTCTTGTCCCGTTGCACAGAGCATTCAGCCCCCTTCCCCGTCGCGGTGGGGTCTTACGAGTACTTTCGATTTCTTTCTTTTAATTGCTATTTTAACTGAAGTCAAGTCCGAAATGCACGGCAAGCGCCTGGGACGACCGCGGCAACCGGGCTGTTCGGCTGGAACGGCGCGGAGGCCATAGCGAAGCGGAATATTTCATGAAGGTCTCAACTAACGACTGCGCGAATAAAGCGAATCCAACGTTCCAGGCGGATTTTAAAGCAACAGAAATGATCGTAAGTGTTTCAGTATGCAACTAGTCACTCTACGGCTTTTACGGATTGACGGTTAAATTCCGCCGTTGTAAAAACGTCGCTGCTTGAAGGCTGATCGATCGTTCGAGTGCGGGTGCGGCGAAGAGAACTGCGGTCCTCCTCTATCTGCACCGCGGTACGTTCAGGGGCTTCAAAGGTGGACGTTCCTGCCGTCTCCCGAGGAACTACCTCAGCGCAAAACTAACTTACCTTAGAAAGGGGCATGTTGTGCATCTACTGCAAGTTATGTGGAACGATGATGATGGAACCCGAGCACCTGAAAACAGAACGGCAGCTCCGTGCCGGGTCCTACTCGCAGATAACCATGCGGTAGTGCGGCATGGTCTAAAGGATTGCCTCGGTTCACTGCCGGGGGTGGAAATCTGCGGCGAAGCCACAACCGGACGCGAAGCATTAGAGCTGGCGAAAAAGGAGAAGCCTGATTTATTGATACTCGCCTTGAGCCTGCCAGCGATGAATGGTGTGGAGGCGGCCCGAGCTATTCGCAGAGCGTTACCGAAAACCGAAGTTCTCGTCGTGACGATGCATACTTCGAAGGACGTCGCTCGGATGGCGCTGCGTCTGGGAGTACGTGGTTTTGTAGGGAAATCGGACCCCATATCGGAGCTAATTGCCGCTGTGCAGAAAGTGCGGGAACATGAACCCTACGTGACCAGCCAGCTCGCGGCAGAATTACAGGACGAGGTTGAACGGATCAAGGCCCAGGACGTGGATCATTTCCCGCTGTCTGACGCCGAGCTCACTCGAACACAGATAGATGCTGTCTTGGCACGCTCGGAGGAAAGGATAAACCGCGAAGCCGCTAAAATGCTCTGAAACACCCTGCAGCGGAGCTTACAACGGAGATTATGTCTCTAAGCAGGTGACTAAAATTTATGGAGGCCAAGTTTTTCTCGAGCATCCCAAAAATGCTGACCTCCAGCAACCGTAATTCATCGGCAATCATAGGAAGCGTATAGCCCTGTTTATGTCGTCGCTCGCCGTGGAGCCTGGCAGCGATTGATGCCGAAGAGCTTTCGAGTTCGAGCCGGGACGGAGTCGGAGGCGAATGAGCAAGTCATGAAACGAATTTGTTGTAGATGGCCAGTTCGGTCGGCAGGTTTCAGCGATACGGAGGTTAGCTCTTCATCCTGTTCCCCCAGTTCCACCCAATCATGAATCATTACATCTACGCTACCGTCTATTGTTGCAGCTACACTCTCTAGCATAGTCTATTGCGACAAAGTGCCCGACGGACCGGTGTTAGCTGAAATAACCGCAATGGAATAGTGGAGCGTCAGGCAGCTGAGTCCGTTCCTCGAGGACCAGCGTGAGGTACAATAACAATTCTTTTCACCCTGGGCAGGGCTCGCAGGCTGGGCGCTTGTCGCCACCAGAAGCCAAATGATCACTCGGCACATGATGAGGCGAGCCCGGGCAGGGGCGACGAGCCGGTCGTATTGAGGCGCCACAGAGTTCGATAGCAGTCCGGCGCCAGTGTATCAGTTGTGGCGCAATGCATGGTGGCTCGATTATCCCAAAGCACTACGTCGCCCTCTCGCCACTTATAACGGAACAGGAACCGTTCCTGGGTGCAGTGCTGATAGAGCACCGCGAGTAGAGCGTCGCTTTCCCCGTCGGAAAGATCAACGATTCCTTTCACGCCGGATGTGATGCCCGGGAAAACGTAGATGGACCTAACGCCGGTTTCTGGATGAAGGCGTACGACCGGATGGATCACCTCTGGAGTTTGCTCTCGCTCCTCTTCGCTCAGCAGACGCCAACGACCTTCGGGATGGTGCTGGTCACGGTTCCAGCGGTATTGGTGTCGCGCATAGCTCCCGTCGATTTGACGCTTCACATCTTCCGGCAATGCTTCGTAGGCGGCGGCTAAATCAGCGAAAAGGGTGTCGCCGCCCTCATCTGGCACCTCCACGGCATAAAGAAGCGTGGCGTTTGCTGGCACCTGCTTGTAGGAGTAATCCGAATGCCAGTGCGACCCTGCGTCGCGGATCCCCTTCGGACGGCCCATCTCAACTCGATTGGACAACACGGTAATGGCCGGCAACTCGGGATGGCGGAATATAGCGACGGTGTGCGGTTCCACCGGACCGAAGCACTCGCCGAACGTTTGGAATTGGCGAGCCGTGAGGGACTGCCCTCTGATGGAGAGGACCTTATAATCAAGGTACGCGCGGTAAAGCGCATCCCACGTTTCCGCATTCATTTCACGCGACAGATCGAGTGCGGATATCTCCCCGGCGAACCGTTTACCAAGAGGACGGACAACGAACGACATCCAGCACTCCGATCCGGAAATTCCGATTTAGACGCATCGTACGCTTCTCCTGCACTCGACACAAATAAATTTGCCGGCCATCTGACCAGGTGGAATGTGCAAACCGGGCGAGGTGAATAAAGGCTCCGACTCACAACCAGAACAGGTGACCGTCGTCAAGATGTACCGCTCTGAGGAATCCGGATCGAAAAGCGCTAACCTTGGACTGACGTCGCTGCCCGTGCAGCGAAGCTATACATGCAGCTGTTTAGGAACGGAGCTGGAACGGAGCCGCTTGACCCCGCTACGGTGGGTACAATTGCAATAATCGGGACCTGCTAACGATTACGGAGGTTCGTCAACCATGATAGGCAACAAGTCGCAAGCACCGAACGATGAGGCGCAAATCCACGCTCTTATCGACCGATGGGCCAAAGCGGTCCGCGACGCGGACAGGACGACCATCCGAGCGGATCACGACCCGGACATTCTGATGTTCGATGTGCCTCCCCCGCTCCTTTCTCGGGGTTTGGATGCCTACATGGCAACCTGGGAGACGTTTTTGGCGTGGTCTGAGAAGCCCGTTGCCTTTGACTTCTACGACGCGAAGGTCACTTGCGGCCAGGATGTTGCTTTCGCCACGGCGATAGGAAAGTGCGCTGGCATCGGTCCGAACGGCAAGCGGGAAGCTCTCGAATTTCGATTGACAATGGGTCTGCGCAGAATCGACGGCGCCTGGCGGGTCATGCACGAGCACCATTCGTTGCCAGCCAACTAGGAGGGTTGGCCGACGGAGTCGCCGTGGCGCAAGCGTTCGAGGCATGTGTCACAAAGTAAACCAAACGGACACCGCCAACGTCCGGTGTGAGAGAGGCGCAGTCGCTAGTGGCAAGGCATCGAGGATGTGCTTGTCTCCCGGTCGCGTCGAAGCACTCCACCAGTCTTTCGGGATCCGATTTGCCGCTTGGGCGTGCGGCCCTGCAGTTCGCCGGGGTGTAATCATAGGCGTTCATCGTCAGCATCGCCGTGAACTTCAAAAGGTGAGTTGCGTTATGGCTTCAACCCACCGACGGAAGGAATCGGCGCGCGTGACACTGAAGCGCTCACCCACAGGATGTCGGTCGTCGGAGTAATTTTTAGTTGACTCGGAGTGAGCCGGTAGGCAGGCAACTCACCTACTTTGCTATAATCGCGCGCGCCCATGAGCGAGCCAGATTTCAAGGCGCCGCGCCACATCGTCGTTGAAGGTCCGATTCGCGTCGGCAAGTCGACGCTCGCGAAGGCGCTGGCGGAAAGGCTGCACGCGAGGCGACTGTTCGACTGCGAAGGCGCAGAAAACCCTTTCCTGGCCGACTTCTACGAGGAAAAGCCCGGAGCGGCATTCCGCGCGCAAATGTATTTCCTCTACGAGCGGCACAGCCGCCTGCTCGAGGTGCGGATCGAAGACAACGCGACACCGATCGTGAGTGATTTCCTGTTCGAGAAGGACAAGATCTTCGCCTACATCAACCTAGATAACGAGGAACTGAAACTGTACGAGAAGTATTTCGACTTGCTCGCGCCTTCGGCTCCTGCACCCGATTTGGTGATTTATCTTCAGGCCAAGCCGGACGTTCTGCTAAAGCGCGTATCGAAGAAGGGAGATCCGGCGGAGACGGAGATTTCGCTCGAGTACCTTGAAGCTGTTGCCAGCGCGTACGAGCATTTCTTTTTTCGCTATTCCAGGTCGAACCTGCTGGTTGTCGATACTTCGGAAATCGATTTCGTCGAACGCAACCAGGATTTACAGGAACTTTTGCGGCGTCTCCGGCAGCCCGTGAAGGGTACGCAGTACTTCCTTCCGCTTGGCCAGAGCTGAATTTCGCTCTGCGATTTCGACGAATGAGAGTCCCCTTGCGTGGGATGACGGTGCGCGATCATCGAGCTGCCCCTGAACCGAAGGCCATCCAGCAGCCGGGGCCCGAGATGGACGAGATGTCATAACGCGACAAAAGCTCAAGCCGTAGTCTCCACTCCGCAGAACAAACAGCCAGGTTATGAAACGGGAATCCGCCGCCAAGGGGTCGTTTGGGGGAGACCCGTTCCGAATTCACCCGCAGCCGATACCGTTTTCTCCACAGAAACGGCTGGCGGCCGATCAGGCTGCTGTGGCCCGCCCGTGCATGCGTTGGCGCCATCTTCCGAGCGTTTGGTTCAAGGCGTGGTTGCGGCCGAGAAACGAGAGCACTGGCTCCCGGCGGACGCCGAGCTTCTCAAGCGCGCGACGTATCCGGAAATCTCGCCCTGCGGATACGAGTCCCTTCTCGAGAGTTGCAATCGCCTCCGGCGTCCTCCCGGCTTGGTGATACACTTCGGCGAGATTCAGGTACAACTGGGCGTGGTTGTGCTTCAAGGCCAAGGCCTCCTGGCAGAGTGTCTCAGCATCGTCATAGCGCCGTTCGGCGAGCGCGGCGAGCAAACCTATGTAGGAAATGTAAAAGGGGTTCTGGGGGGCTGCGCCGAGCGCTCGGCGAGCGTGCAGCAGAGCGTCTTCGACGTGTCCGTCACGCAAGTTGCGAAGGCACTCCTTGAAATCCTCCATTCCGACGTCTACGGGTGAGGCGGTTCCAATCCAGTGGGACATAGGCTTCTTCCTTACCCCCTCCGCAAGTGAAAAGCTAGAGGGCCGGTACAGAGGACGATAGCGCGCTGATTCGCGCGGAGGAATGGGTCGCGGGGACAGATTTTGTTCTAGTACGCGTCCCTGTACGGAAGGACAGGCGAAACCGTACCTACTCGAGGACCTCGGAGACCAAGACCACCCGTATGCCGCGGGCTGCGAGGCGCGGTACGCCTCGGCTGAGGGCGGCAATCGTCGCAGGGTGTGGGTGTCCGATGGCGATCGCCGAGCCATCACGAAAGGCATCGCGTGCGGCGAGGTCGAGCTGCTCGAGAATCGCTTCTCGCGTTGGCGTGTCGTCGAGGAAGACCTTGCGAGACGCAGCGCGGACGCCCGAGCGCTTGGCCGCGTCGTAGGCGACGGTCGCGGCGGTTGTGCGGCTGTCGATGAAGAACAGGCCGCGCTGGCCGAGCGCAGGCATCAAGGCTTCCATGAGTGCCGGATCGGCCGAGGCGCGCGAACCTTCGTGATTGTTTACGCCCGCGACGTGCGGGACCGTTTCGAGCATTCCTTCGAGCGCCGACTCTACCTGCTCCCTATTCATCCCCACGCGGAGTTCGGCTTGCTCGCGCTTCGCGGCATCGGATTCCGGTTCCATCGGCAGGTGCAGCAGCACCTGATCGCCGCGGCGGTAGGCCTGTTCGGCGACTTGGGCTGAAAGCGGCAGATGAGGTAGCACGGAGGCTGTGATCGGGAATGGCAAGGAAAGCAGTGAATCGGCGGCCGCCTGATCGTAACCGAGATCATCAATCACAATCGCAAGCCGCGGACCTCGTCCGCTGCGCTCGACGAGCTGGGGCCGGCGTTCTTCGAGCGGCGTGATGAGGTGAATCGTGTGCGTGTGAATTCCAGCGAAGGCCAGATCAAAGCGCACGACTCCGGCCCCCGACCTTTCCGCAACCGACAGGTTGTGGCGACGTGCGATGTCTGCGAGCGATGAACGTAAGGCATTCGTCTGTGAAGGATTTCCGAGTGAAATGTAGACGCTGTCGGCGGCCTGTGGCCCTCGAATTTCAGGACGAATCGTGATCTCCGATTGGCGCCCAGCTACCCGCCGTGCGGCAACGACGATTTCGCCCGTGATGGCGCGAAGCTCCGACTTGCTGAGTGAATGTTCGCCGCAACCGGTGAGGAAAACGGCAAGAGCTGTCACGAAGTGACAGACCAGCCGCCGGGGGCTGGAGCGGGTGGGTGTGCCGGACGACACCGAGGAGGCACAGGCAATCACTTGCTGCGCGGTTCGTCTCCCGCGCGATCCGCTCACGATGAACTAGGCGGCCTTTCGCTCTGTCGCCGCACCTTGGAGAAGCTCGATAGCCTTCTTGACGACCGGGTCGTTCGGCGAGCTGGACGGAGCGGTCGGATTCTGATCATTCGCGGCCGCTAGTTCCTCAGGAGATGGGCGCACGGCTATGGTCGGGACCACGCCGTCGACCGGAACTTCCTTGCCGCCCGGCGTGTAGTAGTTCGCCACCGTGAGTATGATCGCCGAGCCGTCATCGAGCTGGACAAGTTTCTGCATGGAAGCCATGCCGTAGGTGCGATCGCCGATGCTCTCGCCTCGATGATTGTCGGCAATCGCGCTCGCGACGATTTCCGCCGGACCCGCGGTTCCATTTCCGATGAGCACGGTCACGGGCTGCTTCCAAACCACCTTCGATGATTCGGCGGTCGAGACGACCGGAGCGATTGTCTGTCCCTTGAGCGTCGTAACGGTGCCGCTCGACAGAAACAGCTGGGCTGTCGCAATTCCTTCCCGGTCATCGCCTGTCGCGCAATCGCGCAAATCAAGAATCAGCTTGTGCGCGCCCTGGCGGTCGAACTGCAGAAGCTCCTCCCGGATTTGCTTCGTGATTCCGGCGCTGAATTCCGGCACGCGGAGATAGGCGATGTCGCCCTGCAGTTTGTCTTCAACAAGTTTAGACGGCGGAAGCTTCGCGAGCGTGATTCCCAGATCCTGGGGCTCGGTTTTACCGCGGCGAATGACGGATAGATTTACAACCGTGCCTGGATCGCCTGTCAGCAGAACCTGGGCCTGGTCGATGGCCATCTGTCCCGTCGTGAAGCCGGCGATTTTCTCGACAACGTCGCCCATGCGCAGGCCCGCCCGTTCTGCCGGACTGCCTGGCAGCGTGGAAATCACGCTGATGTATCCAAAACGCTTGCTGAGAGCCACACCCGCCTCGGCCTTGCTCAGGTTCGCGCTCTTTTCCCTGTAGTCAGTGTATTCAAGCGGGCTCATGTATCCGGACTGCGGATCCAGAGAGTCGAGCAGGCCGTGAAGCGCTCCCGAGGTCACCTGATGCATGTTGGGTTCGTCGACATAGTCGCGCTGAATATGACCGAGAACTTCGCTGTAAACCGTGAGCGCTCGATAGGCCTTATCGTCTGAGGAGCGGCCGAGGACATAGCCAGCCGTCACGTAGGCAAACACGATGACCGAGAGCGCAACGATGATCTTTCTTGCCAGAGGACTCATCACTCGATCCCTTTCTGTTCCTTCACCGGCCCGATCTGGGCGGGCGCCGCGAGAGGCTGTCTGGGTCCGGCCCTGCAGTCGCCGACCCTGCATGGTGAGCCACGCAAAGTCTGATTATATCATCAGCTCCACCAATTTGCTCCGGATTCGATGGGTCCCAAATTCTCTAGGAGGCGCGGCACTCAAAGTCGAAGCGATTCAAGTTGTTCGGGACCGGATTCCTCGAGGAAGCCTCGGACCAGCGAGAACGAGCTTTCGGCTCCTCGGCAGCGGGTCGGAAGGTTCCGATGTCCACTCGGATTACACGGATCATCACATTCCGACTATGATAGTTGTCATGGCCATCGCGAGCCAGGAAGGTGGCGGTCGAGAAATCAAAGTGTACGATGACGCTCGGCGACCACGGGAGTGGACCGGGCTCCTCACGCCTCGGCAGTGCGCCGTCTTTCTCAAGCAGGTGAATTCTGAAATGCCGCTTTCGCCGAACGGCACGGCTTGCCCACGGTTCCGGGACTCTACGTTTTTTTTGTTCGACAGCCTGGACGAGGCACGCCGGTTCTCGGAAACGAAGGTACGACAATACCCCTACATGTGTTGCGAAGTATTCGACTCGCAGGGGAAAGCTCGACCGCCGCTGCTCTCGATCGCGCATCCGAGGGTCGCCGAAAAAGATGAACTCAGCGCGTCCTCCGTGCGCATCCGGAGAATCATGGCCATCTGTTTTTTTGTCAGCGCAATACCCCTGTTCTGGTGGGACTGGCGGGCCAACGGCATCTTGGTGCTGCCCACCTTCCTCGGCCTCACCATGATCGTTGCCGGGTTGCGAATTCTCCACTGGAATATGGCTCGCCGGGAGCTCATCAGAGAGCAAGAAAAGCGCGTCGAGGCTCACCTGAGTCGCGAGAAGGAATCTACCGGGCATGCGGAGTCGATCGCTTGATCTTCTCCTGCCCGGCAGCACCTTGGTGGGCGCGAACCGCCGCTCGAATTTCATCTCCCTGGCGGGCTAGGACGGGTCGCCTTCGGTCGGCGCGGGCCATCGTAGTTGAAACTGGAGGAGAGGAACAGATATGCGAACAAAGCTGCGTCCTGGAATCGTGTGCTTGGTCCTAACGTATTGCGCCGCCGCGTCCGTCTCCGCGCAGCAGAAGACGCCGCTCACGGCCGCCGCGCCGAGAGAAGGTGACTTCGTCGTGCGGGATTTCAAATTCTCCGACGGCCAGTCGCTTTCCGAACTCCGGATGCACTACACGACGATCGGCGAACCGCAGCGCGACGCAGGCGGTCGGGTCACCAACGCCGTGCTGGTTCTGCACGGCACAAACCGCCGAGGCGGCGTGTTCTTGGTGCCCTCGTTCGCCGGCGCGCTGTTCGGCTCCGGACAGTTGCTGGACGCTTCGAAGTACTACGTGATTCTTCCCGATCAGCTCGGCGCTGGGGCCGGAAAATCCTCGAAACCGAGCGACGGCCTGCGCGCGAAATTCCCCCACTACGACTACGCAGACATGAACCGCGCTCTCGAGCTGCTCCTGAGAGAAGGGCTCGAAGTGAATCACCTGCGGCTGATTATCGGCGCATCGATGGGCTGCATGGAGGGCTGGATGTGGGGTGAATCGGCTCCCGACGACATGGACGCCCTGCTGCTGCTCTCCTGCTTGCCGGTCGAGATCGCCGGGCGCAACCGCATGGTGCGAAAAATGATGGTCGACGACATTCGTCTTGACCCCGGATGGAACGGCGGGAACTACAGCGCGCAGCCCTACGGGTTGCGCGCCGCGCTCGGCCATCTGCTGGTCGTGGGGAGTGCGCCGAGCCTCTGGCAGAAGGAGTACTCGACCGCCGCGCTGGCCGACAAGTATGTCGATCAATACCTCGAAGAGAACATGAAAACGACCGATGCCAACGATTTTCTTTACCAATATGATGCGTCCCGCAACTACGATCCCTCGAAGGACCTCGACAAGATCCGGGCGCGCGTGATGCTGGTCAATGTGCAGGACGATTTTTGGAATCCTGGCGAGATGGGCGTCGCGGAGCGGGAAATCAAGAAAGTGAAGGCCGGGACATTCGTCCTGATGCCGATCAGCGACCAAACGCGCGGCCACTACACGTTTTTCCAAGCAGCTGTCTGGCAGAACTACCTCGCTCGACTCCTCGAGCAATCGCAGCACTGAGCGGCCGGGCGGCTCGAACGGCCTGGCTCGGCAGCAGAGCAGCCCGTCTGGCGCGCGGGATTCCTCGCGGGGGGCTACCTTTGCGCCAGGGTGCGCTGCGTTCTCGGAGGCTCGACCGGTTCGGCCCCGACGACTGGTGTTGCCGCAGTGACGTAGGTTTGCGAGATGCGGTCCTGCCAGGTGAAATGATCTTCGTCCCACAGGGCCCAAATAAATCCGAGCAGGAGCGTCGCTCCCGCAAGGAGGTATCCGAAGCTGCGCCACAAGAGCTGCCGCGTGGTCGGCAGGCTGCCGTCGAGCCGCACGATGGTCAGTCGACGGAGCTGCATTCCCGGCGTCGCCCCCGCGAACGTAGTGAACAGGAAAAAGTATTGCGCGTAGAACAGGTACAACACGGAGAGGTCGACGATAGCGTCCACTTTCTCGAACGTGATCTCTCCACCAAGCGACCGAAACAGTCCGAGAAATCCTGCATAGGTAAGGCCCAGAAACACTGCGTCGAGGGCACCCGCCGAGCGCCGATCGGCGAGGCTCGCGACAGGGACGAGCGCCGTCTGCGGGCGGGCACGATCGTGGGGGCCGGCTGAGAACTCAAGCTCCGACTGGATGCAGATTTCCATCCGCTCGGATGGCCGCTGGCGCGGGACGGGGCGGGCACGCGGACGCTCGCGCACCTCCTCGTCGATTTCGGGCGCTTCATCAAACGGGAGCCCCGACTGAGACCCGTCCGGATCGAGACGGCGCCGGCGCGCGCGGTACATCTCCAGGCGCCGCGTGACTTCCTGCTGCCATTCCGGCTCCCCGCCTTCATCCGAGGGAGCCGCGCGGGTGGCGGGAGGCGGGCGAACGCCTTTGTTTTCCGCGGGCGGTTCACAAAAGGAACAATTCTCGGCGCTATCGAACAAGAGTGCGCCACAGTTCGGGCAGATTCGTATCACTGGTCCGTTTTGCGCTGCGGAAGCTCCAGTGGGAACCGAGCCATGATAGCACGCCCGGCGTACGCGAGCGGACGCGGTGTTTGCTATCGGGCAATGGGCCCTCTGAGGGGAGCGGGCATTCCGATCCGGCCGAGCGCGCGACGGTTTCTATGGAGATTGGTGCGGATTGCGGGCAAGGGAGGCGCGTGTTAGGCTCAGCTTTCTTTTCTAGGCTATTTTCTGGTTATGTCCAACGCTCCCGACTTGCAACCTCTCCGTCATTTCGCCCTCTCTCTGGCGTCGCTGCTCGTCCTAATGGCAACCCCCCGTGCGTCCTCAGCGCAAGCCGGCCGACCGATACCGCTCAAGCTTCCCACCGCGGGCGGCGAGGTTACGCTCGAAGCGGACCAGCAGCGCGAGGTCAGCAGGACCCTCTATGCCGACGGCCATGTGGACGTCCGCTATCAAAACCTCCGGCTCCGCGCTGAACACGTCGAGTATGATGCCGAAGCAGGGCTGGTGCTCGCCCACGGGAACGTCCAACTCGACTACCAGACGCAGCATGTGGAGGCTGACGATGCACGCTACGAACTGCGCACCGGCCGCGGCACGTTTCACCATGTCCGGGCGACATTTTCCGTGCAACGCCGGCCGGTGCCGACGCTGCTGATCAGCCCCAATCCGCTCTATTTCGAGGCGCAGGAGGCCGACCGCCTGGACGAGAACACCTATCGCATCGAGAAGGCGTGGATGACGGTGTGCAAGCCCGGCCGGCCAACCTGGAAATTTTATGCGCCGGAGGCGAAGGTTGAGCTGCGGAAATCGGTTCGTCTTGAGAATGGAAACTTCCGTTTGTTTTCGGTCCCCATCCTCTTTCTGCCGTATGTCACCTTTCCCGCCGATAAGCAGCGTCATTCCGGTTTCGCGATCCCGCTTCCCGGCGAGAGTTCGCGCAAAGGGTACATCCTCGGCGAGGCATTCTATTGGGCGCCGACCGACTGGATGGATTTAACGCTCGGCGCCAACTACTACAGCAAGCGAGGCTGGAGCGAGACCGGGGAAATACGCATGCGTCCCTGGGAAAAGGCGCGGCTCGAGGCCACCTACTTTGGCGTGATCGACCGCGGAATCGAGCAGCCAGGGGCTCCCCCGCTCAAGCAGGGTGGCCATGAAAGCCATCTTTTGTTCGTCTCGCTTCTTCCCCACGGCTGGCGCGCTGTGGCCGATCTCGACCAACTCTCCTCACTCACCTTCCGGCTGGCGTGGTCGGAAACCTTCACGCAAGCCGTGAACTCGGAGGTGCGGAATACGGCGTTCCTCACCAACAATTTCCGAGGATTTAGCCTCAATTTTGCGACGCTCAGCTATGAAAATTTTCTGAGCGCAACGCCCCAGAGTTCGATCACCTTGCGAACCGCTCCGGAAGTCGAGTTCAGCTCGGTTGACCAGGCGCCGTTCCGCAATCTTCCGTTTTACTTTTCATTCGAGGCCTTTGTCGGGGCCGAGCATCGCGGAGAGAGCGTGACCCGGTTCGCGACGCCGAGCTTTGTCGACCGAAGCGAGTTCGCGCCCAGCGTGACGATCCCCTTGCGCTGGGGCCCATGGCTCGCCGTGACCCCGAGTTTTACATTCCGCTCGACCTCCTACGGCGGGCAATTGCAGAACGGCAGCTACCTCGGGCGACGACTGTTCCGAAACACGGAGGAGCTGTCGGTCGATATTCGTCCGCCCACGGTTGAGCGAATCTGGTCGCGTAAGGATACAAAATGGAGGCATGTGATCGAGCCGGACGTCGTCTACGGCTTCGCGAGCGGGGTGAACGAGTTCGGGCGGTTCATCCGCTACGATCAAGACGAGACACTCACGGATACGAACGAGTTCGAGTATGGCGTCACGCAGCGCCTGTTTCGCCAGAGCGGCTCCGATCGTGCCGAAGAACTGGTGACCTGGCGCATCGTGCAGAAATATTTCTTCGATCCCACCTTCGGCGGGGCGCTGGTTCCGGGCCAGCGGAATGTTTTTGAGACCCTCGGCTCGCTGACCCCGTTTGCCTTTGCGGACGCGGCGCGACATTTCTCGCCGATCGTGAGCGAATTGACGATCGATCCGGGCAAACGCTTCGACACGCAATTCATCATGAACTACGATCCGGAGCGTGAGCAGATGACCGCCATCGGGACACTGGTGAAGATCAGGCCGTACAAGGAGTCATCTCTCACGCTGGCGCACTTTTCCGCGGTGAACCTTCCGGTGAATCCTTCGCCCCTGCCGACGAATTTCGCGCAGCGCTCGAATCAGGTCCGCGCGCTGATTGGCTACGGGGAGCTCACGCGCAGCGGGTGGAACAGTGAATTCGGAGCCAGCTACGATGTGACCCGGCGTTCGTTCCAGAATCAGATTGCGGAGGTGAGCTACAACGGCTCGTGCTGCGGAATCGGCTTTGAATACCGCAAATTCTCGTTCGGGACGATCCGCAATGAAAACCAGTACCTGATCGTGTTTCGGATTGCCAACCTTGGTTCCGCCGGGAACCTCCGCCGCCCGGAGAGAATCTTTTAATGCCCATCGAGCGGTTCGGCCGCCCCCAGCCGATCGGAGGGGAGCCGTGGGCTTCGGACTGGATGTGGCTCAAAGATCAAGAGAAGGGAATGGAGACGGCTCCAAGATGAACGGCGTAACCTCGCATTCTGAAGATGAGCTGATGTATCTCTCGATCGAGCAGGCTGCGCGCCTGCTGCGGCGGAAGGAAATTTCGCCGGTTGAGCTCGTGGATCTGTCGCTCGACCGCATCGAACGGCTCAATCCCAGCCTCAATGCCTTCCTCACGGTTGCCGCTCGGCGTGCACGGCGCCAGGCGCTCCTTGCGGAGCGGGAAATTCGGCGGAGCGGTCCGCGCAGCCTGCTCCACGGCATCCCCATTTCGCTCAAAGACAACATCTGGACTCGCGGCATTCGCACGACGGCGGGTTCGAAGATCCTCGAGAATTTTGTCCCCGACCGAGACAGCGATGTCGCCGATCGGCTCGCGCGGGCCGGAGCGATTCTTCTCGGCAAGACGAACATGCACGAGTTCGCCTATGGCATCACCTCTGAGAACCCTCACTTCGGACCCGCACGGAATCCGTGGGCGCGCGACCGGATCACCGGGGGCTCGAGCGGGGGATCGGCGGCGGCCGTCGCCGTGGGGATCGGATTCGCATCGGTGGGCACCGATACGGGCGGGTCGATCCGCATTCCTTCGGCGCTCTGCGGGGTCGTCGGGCTCAAGCCCACGTTCGGACTTGTGAGCGTCGCCGGTGTGGTGCCGCTTGCGGAGAGTCTCGACCATGCCGGTCCGATCGCCCGGACTGTCGCCGATGTCTCGATCATGCTCGAGGCCCTTGCGGGGAGATACCCGAACGGGGTAGGGCGGCCCCGTCGCCGCGAGCTCGCCCAGAATCGGCCCCCCCGATTTCGGCTCGGTTGGCCGGAACAATATTTCTTTGAGAGCGTGGACGATGAGGTCGAGAGCGCGATCGAGAGGGCGGCGAGAGTCTTCCGATCGCTCGGCGGACGAATCGAGAAAGTGTCGCTGCCTGGTCTTGCCGCTTCGGTCGAGGCAGGCACGAATATCAGTCTGGTCGAAGCGACCCTCTATCATCAATCGCTCGGCTACTTCCCGGCGCGCGCCGCCGAATACGGCAGAGATGTCCGGGCGCGTCTCGGGCTGGGAGCGAAAGTGCGCGCCGTCGACTACCTGCGCGCACGAACCACAAAGCGCGAGATCGAAGCAAGTTTCGACTCGGCCTTCGCGCACCTGGATGCCGTGCTCGCTCCCGCCTCACCGATTCCGGCTCCGCGTCTCGGCGAGAGCGAGGTCAAGATCGCAGGAAAAATGAAGGCGGTCCGTTCGGCGCTCGTCGGTGCGGGCCGGCCCGCCAATGTCACCGGCCACCCGGCGATTTCGATTCCGTGCGGATTGACGCGCAGTGGGTTGCCCGTGGGGTTGCAACTGATCGGTCCGCGCTGGGGGGAGGCGCGTCTGTTGGCGATCGCGCGAGCCTACGAAGAAGCAACCGACTGGCACAAAAAGCGTCCCGCGGCCGCTCGGGAGCCGTTTGGGTGAACCTTCGAGGGTCATCGATTGGAGATGGGCTTCCGGGCCGCTCGGGGACCTTGCCGAGGCCCTCGGTTGAGGGGGTTGACCCGGTGGTTGAGTCAAAACACCGGGTCCCGACGTCCAATGGATATGCGAGAATCGCTATGGAAGCGGAACCTCGAGTGCGGTCCGGGGCATCCGATAGACCCCGGGAGGCTTGCTGACATCTGATGGATGTTTCAATATTTACGGCGTTCGTCGCAGGGTTGGTCTCGTTCCTTTCGCCGTGTGTTCTGCCGCTCGTCCCGGGATACATCTCGATGCTCTCGGGCATCGGGGTCGAGCAGCTCAAGCAGGGACGGACGCCGCGCGGTGGTCTTCTCGGCTCCGCGCTCGCCTTCGTGCTGGGATTCTCGGTCGTGTTCATTACCTTTGGAGCTTCGGCGAGCGCCGTGGGCTCGTTTCTGGTCCGCAATCGTAGCCTGCTGGCGCCGCTCGCCGGGGCGTTGATTCTGCTCTTTGGCCTCCACCTGGTCGGCGGGCTTGTGAAGATCTCTCTGCGCGTGGGAGCGGTGATCGGGATTTTGCTCGTAGCGGTCGGAGTTTCGCTCAGCCTGCGTCCCGGTTGGGCCGGCGCTTCGTTCAAAGCGGCGCATCTCTATTCGGTTGCGCTCATTTTTCTTCTGGGTCCGGGATTGACCCGCTGGCTTAATCGCGACGTCCATTTTCGCAGCCTGGGCGGCCAGCCCGGGATCGCGAGCGGATTTCTGTTGGGGTTTGCGTTCGCGTTTGGCTGGACGCCATGGATCGGACCGATTCTGGCCGGGGTTCTGGCGATCGCCGCGACCCGCGAGACGATCGGTGAGGGAGTTCTGCTGCTGGCTTGCTATTCGGCCGGTCTCGCGATTCCGTTTCTTCTGACGGCAGCCGGCATCGGTGGGTTCTTGCGTTTTTATCAGCGCTTCCGGAGGCACCTGCACACCGTCGAGGTGTTCAGCGGTGTGTTGCTGCTCGCGGTCGGCGGACTGGTGTTCGTCAACCGGCTGACCTGGCTTTCGGGTAAACTGGCATTTCTGAACAGGTTCTCGTGGTGATCGGAGCACGGAGATGAGGAAAGTATTGACCGGACTGTTGTTTGCGATCCTGCTATCGGTTGTGGGCACGAATTTCCCCGGCTGTAGCAGGTCCAAGACCCGACAGCCGGGCGCGTTGCCGAATGAGCCGGACGTCACATTCAAAGATCTTGCCGGCAAGGACCTCCCGCTCGCGAGCCTGAAGGGGAAGGTTGTACTCGTAAATTTCTGGGCCACCTGGTGCGAACCCTGCCGGACCGAAATTCCTTGGATGATCGAATTCCAGAAAAAATACGCGGACAAGGGCTTCACCATGCTCGGTGTGGCCATGGATGACGAGGGCAAGAAGGTGGTCGATCCGTTCGTAGGGAAAACGCAGTTCGACGTGGGCGGCCATTCGATGGCCATGGACTATCCGATCGTCCTCGGCAATGACGAACTCGCTTCGAAATTCGGAGGCTTATTTGGTTTACCGACGAGCGTTCTGATTTCTCGCGACGGTAAGGTCCAGAAGCGATACCTCGGGCTCGTGAACCACGACACGATCGAAAAGGAAATTCAGAGCCTGCTCTGATCTCGCGATGCGATTCCGTCTTCGATTCCCACGGTGCGCGCTGTTGTGGACCTGGCTGGGTGCCTCAGTGGCAACTGGCGGAGCACTGATGGCATCGCCGCAGGACGGTTCTCTGCTCTCGGGCGCGGCTGCGGTCGTGAAACCACACACCTACGTTTCACTCGATCCCGTGCCGCGGGGAAGCGAATTTCAACTGGCGGTGGTCGTGGACATTGCCCGTGGCTTCCACATGAACTCACATAAGCCCACCGAAGCATTCCTGATCCCGACCACGATTACCCCGCAGCTACCGCCGGGGATCCAACTGGTCGAAACGATTTATCCCCGCGGGCGGCTGGAGAAATTCTCGTTTTCACCCGACAAGGCGCTCGATGTTTATACGGGCAGCGTCGAGCTGCGGCTGCGACTTTCCGCCCGGACCGACGCGCCGCTCGGCCGAATGATCCTGCCGCTGGCCCTGCGCTACCAGGCCTGCAACGATGCGGCCTGCTTGCCTCCTGTAAAGGTTTCGGTGACTGCTCCGGTCGAGGTGGCCGCGGCGGGTACCAAACCACGCGTTGTGAATCCCGAACTTTTCCGCCCGACCCCTCCGAACTAACCCAATCAGGCTTCGCGCTCGACCGTGGCTATGATCTCCATCCTGCAGGCCGCGGGAGCACCAGGCCGGACCCGTGCCTCGCCGAAAGGTTCATCCGCAGTCCACCCGGCGCGCGGTTGAACCGAATTGCGCGCCGGAAGGATTGAAACCGATCGCCACGAGCAGACGGAAGCTAATGTGGGCGCACGAATGGCAGAGCGCGGCGAAGGCGAGCGACGACGCGGTCCTGGCCCAGCACGACCATCGTCTCAAACAGCGGCGGGGCGACGGCCCGTCCCACGATGGCGACGCGAGTTGCATTGATCAACACACCAGCTTTCACGCCTTCGGCGCTCGCGAGTCCGCGCAGGGCGGCATCGCACGCGTCGTGGTTCCACTCCGTCAGTAGTGCGAGTGTGTCGGCCAATCTTCGAAGCATTGCCGGCAGGCGTTCATCGTTCCAGAACTTTTCGCGCGCTGCGGCGTCGTAGTCGAAGTCGTCGGTAAAAAAGGCGCGAGCCCAGGTCGTGAAATCCCGGAGCAAGCGTGTCCGCGAGCGAATCAGTTCGACTGCCTGCCCCAACCAGGCCCTCTCCGTGCCGGCCCAAGCCTCCTGCCAGAGTCCCGCACGCTTGAGTTCCGCTTCAACGTACGGCAGAAGTTCTTCGACCGCAGGCTTCTGCAGGTATTGGGTGTTGAACCACTCGAGCTTGTCGCGATCGAAAACGGCGTTCGTGCGGCTGACGCCCGAGAGCGCGAATCGTTCGATCAGCTCCTTGGTCCGCAGATATTCCGAATCATCCCCTGGGGACCAGCCGAGCAGCGCGAGAAAATTGCGGAACGCTTCGGGCAGGAAGCCTTCGTCCGCGTAGGATCCTACGCTCGTCGAACCATGCCGCTTTGAAAGCCGCGTGCGGTCGGGGCCGAGGATCAGCGGAAGGTGGGCGAACAGGGGCGGCGTGGCGCCGAGCGCCCGATAGATGAGCGTCTGCTTCGGCGTGTTCGAGAGATGATCGGCGCCCCGGATGATGTGCGTAATGCGCATGTCGATGTCGTCGACGACCACGCTGAGCTGGTAGGTCGGCAGTCCATTCGAGCGCAGCAAGACGAAGTCCTCGATCTCCGCGTTTTGTACTTCCCGCTGGCCAAACACGGCATCGTCGAACCGCGTCGTGCCGGCTCGCGGCACACGGAATCGGATCGCCCGCGGGATGGCTTCCCTCTGCCTGGCGGCGCGTTCGGCGTCCGTGAGATCCCGGCAGGAGCAAACGATATTTTTTTGCGTCTGGGTGCCCTCGTCGTCGCCCTCCCCCTCGTCGTCGTCCCCGACTCTCTCAGAGCTCGCGTAAGCCACCGGCTTGCAGTAGCAGGCGAAGCCCGCTCCGCTCTCGAGCAAGCGCTCGGCGGCGAATCGGTATTTCTCGAGCCGCTGCGACTGAAAGTATGGTCCTTCATCCCACTCGACCCCGAGCCACTTCAATCCGTCGAGAATTCCCTCGACGAGCTCAGGGCGGTTGCGCTCGACATCGGTGTCCTCGATTCTGAGTAGAAGCGTGCCGCCCTCATGCCGGGCGAAGAGCCAGTTGAACAGAGCGGTCCGCGCGCCCCCGACATGGAGATAGCCGGTCGGAGACGGGGCGAAACGGACTCGCGGATCTCCCTTCGCAGTCATTCCCTCGCTTTCCGCCCGGGCGATTGAAACGATAGATCTTAGCGGAACGGGAGGATAAAATCGACTGTCACTCGAATAACTGCAACCCTCTGAGACAGCAAGGCTTGGCGGATGCGGTTCGCTCGTTTGATCCGTTCACGATCCTCTCCGGCGAGTCTCGGCGGAATTCTCGGTCGGTCCCCAACCGGGCTTCGGCCGGCGCCTGCTCCGGTTGACGACCGCAGAGTTGAGCTGGATGAAACTCGCCCGGATGCGCCGGCCGGAGGCTCTTGATATCTGCTATTCTTTTATTCTTTGCCGAAGTCCCAAGGGCGGCGGATTGCTGAGACTTGACCTGGTGAGCGACACCAATTGGGGTTCGATAGTCCTGCTGACCAGCTCGTTTCTGCTGGGGACCCTCCTTGCGTCCTTCTATCGGCGCAGGGGCCAGAAATACCTCCTGGTGTGGTCGGTCGCCTGGGTTGTGATGTCGGTGCATTTGTTGCTGACCACCCTGCTTGGACCGGCCGTCCCTGCCTGGCTCGCCGGGATCGAGCGCTCGCTGCTGCCCATTTCCGCGCTGGTGTTTTATTGCGCTGCACGGCTCCATGCCCGGCAGACGCTCGCGATCCGGGCGGTCATCGCGGCGGCTCTGGCTGCCGGAGTGTGGAGTTTTGCTCAGGCCTATGGGTATTGGAACGAGCCCATCGGGCTTCTGGCCGGGATCTTGTTCCTCGCCGTCGCGCGGACGTTCTGGGAGGAGGGGCGGAGGCAGGAGTCGCGCGCGGTCGCCCTGCTCGGGGTCACGTTTGCTGTCTGGGGACTGTTGAGTCTTCTGATTGCCTTCCGGCTGCGGTTGAATTGGCTCGGGGGTAGCCGCTTGCTGCCACTGGTCTTTCTCCCGCTCCTCGTCACCGGAATACTGATGGTCGTGATTGTCTGCGAGGAAGAACGGCGGCGCATAGAGCGAAACATGCTCGCGCTTTCCAATCTCAATCTCACCACGTCCACCTTCGTGGGCGGCGAGATCGAGAAGCTGTTCGGACAGGCGCTCGATCGCGTCCTCGATGTGGTTCGCATCGAGGCCGGCGCGCTCTGTGTGCACTCGGGTGGGGCAGATGGCCAAACGTCGGTGGTTGTCGCCGGGATGGGCGAGGCCTTCAGCACGGCGATTCAGCAAGACAATCTCAATGAAACTGTGGCGAGCCTCGTGGCTCGCCAGGGCGGGCTCGTCGTGTTTCGCGACTTGGCACGCGATAAGAATTGGGAAGCGCTTGAAACGGAGGATTCCTTCCGTCGCCTGCGTCAACTGCTGCTGGGGCAGGGGCTCGAGACGGTGATCGCCATCAGCCTGCAGGCGAAACAGCGCGTCTTCGGGGTTTTGTTGCTCGGAACGCCGGAGGATCGCAACTTCTCCCCTGCCGAGCTCAGGCTACTTCTCGGGCTCGGGCACCAGATCGCCCTCTCGATCGAGAATAGCTACCTGGTCCAGCAGACCTCCCGCCGCAGCGAAGAACTCCGCATCCTCAATGAGATTGGGCGCGCCCTCAGCTCGACGCTCGATCTCGATACGCTCTTAGGACGGATTTACTCGGAAATGCTCCGCGTCGTCGACGTTCGGGACTTCTTCATTGCCTTCTACGACCGTGATGCGGGCGAAGTGCGGTTCGAGATCGAAGTGAGCGAGGGAAAGCGTCTCCCGAAACGCACGCGGCCGGCGGGGAACGACCTCGTCGAGCACGTCGTACGGACGCAGCAGCCGCTTCTGATTGCCGATCACTACGACGAGCAAACACGACGGCTAGGATTCGGGCCGCTCGGAAACGTGGGCTCGATCTGCGCGGTCCCGGTCATTCTCTATGATCTCTCGATCGGCGTGCTCGCGGTGCACAGCCCGAAGGAGAGGGCCTTCGATGAGGGACATGTTGAACTGCTGCGCGTTCTTGCGAGCGAAGCCGGCATCGCTATCGAGAATGCAAGGCTGTTCACCGAGGAACAGAAAAAGTCGCGTCACCTGGCGCTGATCAACAATGTCTCAAACCATGCCATCGCCACACTCAATCCCGACGAAATGCTCGCGAGGATTGCGACCGAGATCGCGAAGAGTCTGGCCTACGACCATATCGGCATCGCCATTCTCGACTATTCGACCAAAGAACTCGTCGTTCAGGCCGAGGCTGGCGAGCGACGGAATGCGGCGGGCCGCCGGATCCTGCTCGGTGAAGGCCTGGTTGGGCAAGTCGCCCGGACCGGACAGATGGCCATGGTTCGCGAGGCGACTGACACAGGGCCAAGAACCATGCTGCCTGATTCGCTCTCCTCGATCGCCTTGCCCGTGAGGTACGCAGAACAACTGCTCGGAGTGCTCTACGTGGAATCCTCCGACCGCTCGGAATTTCCTGAGCCGGAGATCCTGCTGCTTCGGACGCTCGCGGATCTTTTTGCCGGCGCCCTGCACAATGCCCTGACGTTCCAGAAGGCCCGGGAGCAGGCGATTACCGACGGTCTCACAGGTGTGAAGACGCACCGTTTCCTGATGGAGGCACTCTCGGCCGAATGGAAGCGATCGACGCGCGCAACCCGCCCCTTTGCTCTGGTGCTGATGGACCTCGACCGCTTCAAGTTTGTAAACGACTTCTACGGCCATCTCGAGGGGGACATCATTCTCGAGCGCGTGGGCCATATCCTGGAGCAGAATTGCCGGCGCTCCGACGTCGTGGCGCGTTACGGAGGAGATGAATTTGTCATCCTCATGCCGGAAACATCGGTCGAGCAGGCTCGGCAGCTCGCGAGCAAGCTCCGCGGCTGGGTCGCTTCCGATCCGCTCGTTCGCGACAAGAACATCACTGCCAGCTTTGGCATCGCCGGTTTCCCGGTCGACGGCTCGACTCCGCAAGAACTAATCAACGTGGCGGATTCTTCGATGTACGTCTCGAAGCACCAGGGAGGAAATTCCGTTTCGAGCGCCGAGCAGGGCGATCGGAACCAGCGGAAGAGGTGGAAGAACGATGTGCTCGAAGCCTACCTCGGAGTCACGCTCAAGCGACTATTTTCGACCGGTCCCGAGGCTTTCGACGAGGTTTATCGGCGGCTTGAGCAGTTCATCCGGTCGTTCGGCGAACAAGGCGGCGATGGCTCGGACGAGGTGCCGCTTGCGGTGGTCGAAACGGTCACCTCTCTGGCGGCCGCGATCGATGCGAAGGACCGCTCGACGCAAGGACATTCACAGAAGGTTTCTTCCTTTGCGGTGATGATCGCGCAGGCGCTCGGGATGAATCCAGCCGAAATCGAGGAGATTCGCATGGCGGCGCTGCTGCACGACATCGGCAAAATCGCGATTCCCGATCTGATTTTGAATAAGTCCGGTCCGCTCGACGCCTCCGAGTGGGAGACGATGAAGGCGCATGCCGAACTGGGCGCCAAAATCCTTGAACTGCTTCAACCGATGAACCGTATCCGGGATATGGTTCGCCATCATCATGAGTTCTACGACGGTACCGGCTACCCCGACCGCCTCCAGGGCTGGCAGATTCCGCACGGAGCGCGTGTGATTGCCGTTGCCGACGCCTACGACACGATCACCTCTGTGCGCACGTACAAGAAAGCGAGAACCTCCGAAGACGCATTTGCGGAACTCGAGCGCTGCGCCAGAAACCAGTTCGACCCCGAGATCGTGCGAATCTTCATTGACACGATGCGCCGCGCCCCGCATCTCATGATCGAACCCGGCGCCGGTAGATCCGATCGCACCGTCACACCCGCACCTTCTGTGAAGGTCTAAACAAAGAAAGGGGCTGCCGCCTGATCAGCGGCAGCCCCGTAGGTTACGGTCTTATTTTCCGGCTTTGCCACTTGCCGGCTTGCCCGACTTCTTCGAGTTCTTGGTTGCTTTCTTGGCCATTTTCTCTCCGTGTAAAAATCTGCCGCTCGGGCAGTTGTTTTACCTTATACGTAAAGTGACCGCCAAAGTCCATGGATAACTCGGAGGAGGCCGAGCGTGCGGCGCTCCCCTCGGGCTTCGGCCGGGTGGGGTCCCGACGCTCCGCTCGAACGATTGCGGGTAACCGCCGCCAATGTTCTGCCGATCAGATCCCGACGACCCAGACGAATCGGCCGCCTGCGATGGCCTGAGACTCCGAGCCATGAAGCGGCGTGTGGCGAACGTAACCGGTGCCGGCGCGCTCCTTGGCCGCGAAGAAGACGGCAGCCGTGATCCGATCGATCCGTGAAGTTTCTCTTGGGCAGGGTCGGTGCCGGCGAACCTGACCGGGGCAGAACCGAAGGATGTCCCAAGGGGCGAAATTCGGGTACGTTTGTTCGGTTCGGACGGGCGAAATATCGCTCAGAAGGTAAGCTCGAGCGATGACCGGGAGCGCATCGCGGCCGCGACCGCCGGAGACTCCTGGTTTGATTGGATCCGGGCAGGATGGCGTCGGCATCTAACCGATTGACCGACTGACACGGCCCGAATTAGGCGCCGCCGGGCGCGCAGGACGGGAATCGAATGGTCCGACGATGAAGGCTTGCCTGTTGCATTCCCCCGCGCCGGTTGAGCGGAATCCGCTCGAATTCACCCGGGCGCCTGACCCCAGGCCCGGCAAGGGTGACGTGCTCGTGCGCGTCGAGGTGTGCGGTGTCTGCCGCACCGATCTCCACGTGGTCGAGGGCGATTTGCCTCCACAGAAGTCTCCCGTCATACCGGGCCATCAAGTGGTCGGAGTGGTTGAAGAGCTCGGTGAGGGGAGCCACCGGTTCCCGGTCGGCGCGCGCGTTGGAATAGCCTGGCTCAACAGCACCGACCAGTCCTGCGAGTTTTGCCGCGCGGGTATGGAAAACCTGTGCGACGGCCCTGCCTTTACCGGCTACACCGTCGACGGCGGCTACGCTCAATATGCCCTGGCGCCTGAAGAATTCGTCTATCCGATCCCCGAGTCATTCGCCGCTCGGCAGGCGGCGCCGCTGCTGTGCGCCGGGATCATCGGATTCCGCGCGCTGCGGCTCTCGGGAATCAAGCCGGACGGGAATCTCGGGTTCTACGGCTTCGGAGCAGCGGCCCATGTGGCGATTCAGGTGGCGCGCAACTGGGGGGTTCGCGTGTACGCGTGCACGCGGGGCCCCAAGCATCAGCAGCTGGCCATCGAACTCGGCGCGGTCTGGGCAGGTGAGGCGGCCGCCGAGCCGCCTCGGAAGCTCGATGCGGCGATCATCTTCGCGCCTGCCGGAGAGCTTGTCCCTCTGGCGCTCAAGGCGCTTAGGAAGGGTGGAGTCCTGGTTCTTGGCGGCATTCATATGAGCCCAATCCCGTCGCTCGATTACAATCTACTTTATCAGGAACGGGTCATCCGAAGCGTGGCCAACAATACGCGCCAAGACGGCGAGGATTTTCTGCGCCTCGCCGCGGCAATCCCCATTCGCACGCAGGTGACGGTCTTTCCCCTGCGCGACGCCAATCGCGCGCTGAACGATCTCAAGAGCGAACGCATCAACGGAGCCGCCGTCCTCGATTGCACGCTATAATCGAACCGTCGACCGGACCGGCGGGAAGAGGCGAGCGATGATGAGAGTTGTATCCTTGAACGTGGGGCTGCCGCGCACGATGGTTTGGAGGGGCCGCGAAGTCAGGACGGGAATCTTCAAGCAGCCCGTTGCGGGCCCGACCCTGCTCGGGCGGTCGAACCTCGATGGAGACCGCCAGGCCGACCTGGAAAATCACGGGGGGCGAGTGAAGGCTGTGTACGCCTATCCTGCCGAGCACTACGAATTTTGGCGCGCACAACTGCCGGAGGCGGAATTGCCGTGGAGCATGTTTGGGGAGAATTTCACGACCGGGGGGCTCGACGAAGAAGACACGTACATCGGGGACCGTTTTCAGGTCGGTCGAGTGGCCGAGATCATGGTGACGCAGCCGCGCATTCCCTGCTACAAGCTGGGAATGAAATTCGGGCGCGACGACATCGTCGCTCGATTCCTTCAAAGCGGTCGCTCGGGGATCTATCTTTCGGTTGTGAAGGAAGGCATGGTCAGCGCCGGATCGACGATCAAGCGAGTCCACCGGGATGAAAACGGTATCACCGTGGCGGACATCAATCGTGCCTGCGCGAACGGCAGCGAGAATGTTTCACTGATGCGCCAGGCCTTGCGTCTCAAGTGGCTGCCCGCGGGTATTCGGGATCAGTTCGTCCGCCAGTTATCTTCCATCAACTCCCAATAACTCGCGAACCAGAGTGAACTCCTCTTGAGGGAGATTCGAGCCATCAACGCTACGAGCGTACCTACAAGAACCAAGAAGCGGCGCAAGACCATCATGCATGAAACCTTTCGGGCCGGAATTACGCTCAAGGGGATTGACGGCATTCTTGAGTCGGTGGGCGGCGTGCTCCTCTGGTTCGTCAGCCCCTCGTCGATCAGGGGAGTCATCGGCGTGCTCCTCCAACACGAACTTTCCCGCGATCCTCATGATTTCATTGCCGCCCACCTTCTCCACGCCTCCCAGCATTTGACCGACGCCAGCAAGCCCTTCGCCTCGGCATATCTCCTCACTCACGGCCTGGTAAAGGCGTTGCTCGTGACCGCGCTCTGGTTCGACAAGCTCTGGGCCTACCCTCTGACAATGGCGGTCTTCGCCGCTTTCAGCGTTTATCAGGTTTATCGGTTTGCTCACACCCACTCATTGGCTCTCGCCCTGCTCACCGTCTTCGACGTACTGATCATTTACCTGACTTGGGAAGAGTATCGCGAGCAGAAACTCATCCGGCACAAGTAGGGAATGGGGAACGATCGCGGGGTGCGAGCGATGCTGTCTCGGCAGCACCGGCCGTCACGCTTTGCTTGCCATAACCGCCTGAGCTAGAGTGAGGCGCAATGAGTTCGGGTCGGTTCACCATCGGGGTCGATCTCGGCGGGACGAACTTGCGTATCGCCGCTTACGCAGAGGAATCGGGACTGCTTGAAACCATCCTGCTCTCGACGCGCCTCCGCGATGGTCGGGACGCCGTGGCTGCCGATATGTGCCAGGGAATTCGCCGGCTGCTCGATCGCTACGCGCGCGCGGGATCCTGCGCCGGTATCGGGATCGGTTCGCCAGGCCCCCTCGAATTGCCGGCAGGCCGTCTGCGCGAGCCTCCCAATCTTCCGGGATGGGACGGATTCGAGTTGCGCGCGACGATCGAAGGGGCGCTGGGCATGGCTGTCGAGATCGAAAACGACGCCAATGCCGCAGCTCTCGGGGAATGCGTCCTCGGCACGGGGAAGACGCGCGGAATCGACTCTTTGTGCATGCTGACGCTCGGAACCGGAGTGGGTGGCGGAATCATCCTCGACGGGAAAATCTGGCATGGGATGGTCGGTATGGCCGGCGAAGCCGGACACGTCAACATCTGGACCGACGGCGCCCCTTGCGGGTGCGGCGGCCGCGGCTGTCTGGAGGCCTACGCTTCGGCCACGGCAATCCGCCGGATGACTCTGGAAATGATCGCACGCGAAAACGCCCCCCTCCTCGCCGCCCTGGGAGAGAGCAATCCACATTTTACCTCCCGGGACGTGGCCGAGCTTGCCGAGAGCGGAGATCCCCACGCGAAGCGCATCTTCGACGACGTCGGGCGTGCGCTCGGAATCGGCCTGGCGAGCCTTGTCAACATGTTGAATCTGCCACTCTATGTGCTGGGCGGAGGTGTGGCGAAGGCTTGGACGCTCCTGTGCCGGCCGCTCTTCGAGGAGCTTCGTCGTCGCAGTTATGTCTATCGGTTGACCGATCCAGGCGAGGATCGTGCCGCGGAAACCAAACCTCGGAAGACATATGTTGTCCTGGCGGAGTTAGGCTCCGATGCAGGTCTACTCGGCGCATGTCTGCTTCCCTTCGCTAACCTCTCAGGCGAGACTGGCGGAGATCGGGCCGACTGAGACACAATAGAGCGCGAAGATCGAGTCATGGCGGATAGAACCAAGATCGGGATCCTGACGGGCGGAGGCGACGTGCCGGGCTTGAATTCGGTGATCAAGTCGGTGGTCTACGGCGGGACCGAGATGGGCCGGCAGACGTTTGGCATTCGCAGGGGATGGAAGGGGCTGACCCATGTGGACCCGGCGGCGACGAGCGATACGACCTATGTTCGTGAGCTGACACGCGAAAATACGCGAACCATCGATCGGACCGGCGGCACCGTGCTCCACACCTCGCGGACCAATCCAAGACGCGTCGCGAAATCAAACCTTCCGCCGCATCTCTCAAGCGAGAGGCTCAAGAAGCTTTCCTTCGATGGTAGGAGCTACGACTTCACCCCCATCGTGATCGAGAATCTCGACCGGTTGGGAATTGGCTGCCTGATCGCTATCGGCGGCGACGATACTCTCAGCTTCGCCTCGGTGCTCTCGGCCCAAGGATTTCCCGTCATCGGGATTCCGAAGACGATGGACAACGACGTCCAGGGCACTGAATACTGTATCGGGTTTTCGACGGCGATCACGCGCGCGAAGGACGCGATCACCCGGCAGCGCACCACGCTCGGGTCCCACGAACGGATCGGCATTTTCCGCATCTTCGGCCGCGACGCCGGTTTCACGGCTCTCTACACCGCCTACGTAACTTCGGCCCGGTGCCTGATCCCGGAATATCCGTTTAACCTCGAGCGGGCCATCGGTCTTCTGATGGAGGACAAGCGTAACAATCCCAGCAATTATTCGCTCGTTGTCGTGTCGGAAGGAGCGATTTGGGAACAAGGAAGTGTCGACGAGGTCGGCGAAGCCGATGGCTATGGTCACCGGAAGAAAGTTGATATAGGCCATGCCCTGGCACACGAAGTGGAGACGAGGTCGGGCGAGGAAACCATGGTCAGCGACTTGACCTATGACTTGCGCAGCGGCGCACCGGACGCAATCGATCAGATCGTGGCCACCACGTTCGCAAACATCGCGCTCGATCTGATTCGTGACGACGTCAGCGGCCGAATGATCGGCATACAAAACGGGCGCTATGCGCACACTGCGCTGCCGGATTCTTCGCTCGGGGCGCGAAAGCTTGATGTTCGGGCGCTCTATAATACGGAACGCTACCGACCCAATTACACATCGAAACTTGGCGCGCCACTTCTGTTCACCGGTCTCTGAAAGAGCCTCTTGCCGCGACAGCTTTTCCCGCGACGCTTTGAGAAAGACCCGAGCGTGGGGCTCACCCTAGGAGAGCAGGAGTTCGACGTCCTCCCGACGCAGGCTCCCGATCAGGCTGTTGTCGGTGCCGATGATAGCGGCGGCCAGATCGCGCTTGGTTTTCTGCAATTCGAGAATCTTCTCCTCGACCGTCTCGCGCGCGATCAGCCGGTAGGCGAAAACATGCCGCACCTGCCCGATGCGATGAGCACGGTCGACCGCCTGCGCTTCGACGGCCGGGTTCCACCACGGGTCGAGAAGGAACACATACTCGGCGGCGGTGAGGTTCAGACCCAGACCGCCGGCCTTCAGGCTCACGAGGAAGAGCCGACACTCCGCCTCCCTCTGGAAACGCTCAACCCGCGCCTGCCGATTTCCGGTCTTGCCATCCAGGTACTCGTAGGCGATGCCGCTGCCATCCAGGCGGTCGCGAACAATCCTGAGCAGGCTCGTGAACTGCGAGAAAACAAGCGCCTTGTGCCCTGCGTCGACGATCTCGCGCAGTTGCTCGAGCAGCATGTCCAGCTTCGCGCTGGGCTCGCCAAACCGTTTCGGGTCTAGCAGGCCGGGATGGCAGGCGGCTTGGCGCAGGCGCAGCAGCGCTTCGAGCACCTGGATCTTGGATTTGGCCAGACCCTCGGTCTCGATCCGCTTCAGCAAGGAGTTGCGGTAGTGCTGGCGCAGCTCGTCATAGAGCTTGCGCTGGGCGGACTGCATCTCGCAGTAAACCGTCTGTTCGCTCTTCGGCGGGAGTTCAGAGGCCACCTGCTCCTTGGTGCGGCGGAGGATGAAGGGCCGCAGCGCATGGGCCAGGAGCCGGCGGGTCTCCTCGTCGGGATTGCGCGCTGCCCCGCCGGCGAGCTTGAACACACTGGCCGTGCCGAGCATACCCGGGTTGAGAAACTCGAACAGGGTCCAAAGCTCACCCAGGTGGTTTTCGACCGGCGTGCCGCTGAGCGCCAAGCGGTGTCCTCCGCGCAGCAGGCGCACGGCCTTGGAGGACTCGGTGCTAGGATTCTTGACGGCCTGAACCTCGTCGAGCACCAGATAATCGAACTCGACGTCCTTGAGGCGCAGGGCGTCCCGGCGCAAGGTGCCATAGGTGGTGAGAATCACGTCGTAGGCGGCGAAATTGTTGCCATTGCGCTCGAGGCCAGTGTGATCGAGCACGCGCAGTTGCGGGGTGAAGTGCGCCGCCTCCTGCTTCCAGTTGAAGACGAGCGACCTCGGAACCACCACGAGCGAGGGACCGATGGCCTCGCCGGCGGCTCGCAACTCGCGACGCGTCTCAAGCAGCGCCAGCACCTGGGCTGTCTTGCCAACCCCCATGTCGTCGGCGAGACAGCCGCCGAACGAAAAGCGGCGCAGGAACTCCATCCAGCCCAGCCCCTCGCGCTGGTAATCGCGCAAGCACCCCACGAAGCCCGCGGGCTGTTCGGCGGACTCGATACCCTCAAAAAGGCACAGCTCCTTGCGGACGCGGGCGAAGGTTTCATCGCAGCGTGCCTCGGGCTGCGCGGCGAGCAACGCATCGAGCAATCCTGCCTGGCTCGGGCGGAAGCGAATATGGTCGTTCTCCGGTGTGCCCAGGCGGGCTAGCGGTCCGAACCGGCGCAGCCACTCCTCCGGCAACATACCGTAGCTGCCGTTGTCGAGTGGGACCATCGTCTCGCCGCGGCGCAACGCTTCGAGCAACTCGGGCAGCTGCGCCTTCGTCTCTCCGTATTCCACTTCGCCGTGCAGCTCGAACCAGTCGACGCCCGTCGATACCTCGACGCGGAAGGCGCCCGGACGCCGAAAAATCTTACCTTCGGCTTCGATGTGCCAGCCCGCCTCGACCAGTGCTTGCACGATGCGCGGCAGCCTGGTCGAAGATAATTCCCAGGCCGGCTCCGGCTCGCGGGCGCTCGGGGCTTCGAACCTCACGCCCAGTTCGCTGAGCAGGTCGGCGGCGGCCTTCTCCGCTCCAGGATCGCGGCGCAGAAACCGACGCGCGGCGGCCTCGTACCAGCCTCGGGATGGCTCAAAGTCCGGCACTAGCCGGCCGTTATAGTCAAACGACAAATCCGCTCGCAGTCGCCCGGCCCCGCGCCCGATGGGATCGGCCTCGCCGATCCGCAGGCAAGGCCGCGGCTCGCATTTCACCTCCTCGTAGTGCATCTCCTCGGGGACCACTAGCGGCGGGAGGCTCGGCGAGCCGAGCAGTGCGGCCAGCAGTTCGTCCTGATCCTCTTCGGGCGCCTCAATCGAACCTGCCTTGCGGAGATGAGACATCCACTCAAACGCCGCGTCTTCGGCGAGCGGCGCCACACGGTCAGCCGTGAATAGGAAACCGCCTGGCGTGACCAGGACCGGGGCACGAAGGTCCAACCGTTCCTCACCCCGGCGGAAAACGCCGGCAACGGCCCAGCCTCCGCGGTCGCCCCGGCGTACCTCGAGCCCGAATTGCCAGCAGCCGCCTTCATCCCATGCGAGCGGCGCCAAGCCTTCCGAATTCCTCGCCAGTCGCAAGTAGCCGCGCCCGGTGCGGGCCGCCAGAGGCAGGACGATTGCGGCCAAGGAATGCGGGACCAGGCAAGACATGGAGAGCGGCTCATAAAAACCCGTGTAGCCCCACTTGTGGTAGCTCACTCCCCCGGCCAAGGCCGACAGCAGTTCGCGATCCTCGGCCAGGGGCAGCTGCGCGATCTGCTCGCGTTTCAGATTGAGCGTGGTCGGGCGGGTCCAGCTGCCATCCAGCTTGCAGATGCGCGATTCGAGCGAGAGCACCACGCCGGCACTCGCCAGGCTGCTC
>DATMRE010000061.1:0-5850 GCA_035566475.1 Verrucomicrobiia bacterium
GCATGACCAACATCAGCATCAATCCGGGTAGCTGGAAATTTGACGACCTGATCGCCGACACCGACCACGCGATCCTGATGGAGACCAACCGCTCGTGGTCGATCGATGATCGCCGCTATCATTTCCAGTTCTCGACTGAAATCGGCTGGGAGATCAAAGGCGGCAAAAAGACTCGCATGCTCAAGAATCCCAGCTACAGCGGCATCACGACCGAATTCTGGAATGGCTGCGACGCGATTTGCTCTCGTGATCACTGGACGCTCTGGGGCACGCCGAATTGCGGGAAGGGCCAGCCCATGCAGACAATGGGCACGGGCCACGGCGCGGCACCGGCGCGCTTCCGCAATATTCGAGTCGGAGTCGCATTCGCCAAGGGATAGCCCTCGATGACTCGAGCACCAGGACGAACCGTGACAAATTCGAGCTCTCGACGTCGAGAGGCTCTGGGCGATCGCGCTCGCTCGGCGAACGGCGCGCGGTTCGCCGCTGCCGAGCTTGAACGCACCGCCGAGCGCATACTCAAGGCGAGCGAAGCCGATGAAACAGAAGTCGAGATCCATGCGGCGTCGGATGCGTTAACGCGATTCGCAAACAACACAATCCATCAGAACGTCACCGAGCAAGTACTGGGGATTTCCGTGCGGGCCGTCGTCGATGGCCGTACGGCCCGTGCCTCAACGAACAAGACGGACGAAGAATCCCTGCGTCGGGTCGTCCGTGCGGCGATCCGTCTTGCGCGCAACGAGCCCAAGGTAACCGGCCTTCTCCCGTTGCTCGGCGCGCAGAAGTACCAGAAGGTCGCGCGCTTTTCGGCCACGACGGCCGGGGCAACGCCCGAGGACCGCGCTCGCGCCGTCGCACGGGTCTGCCGGATCGCCGAGAAGAATAAACAAACGGCGGCGGGCATTTTCCTGAGCGGCTCGATGCGGTCGGTGATGGCGAATTCAAGAGGCCTGTTTGCTCGCTACGAGCAGACGCGCGCGGAATTCTCGGTCACCATTCTCGAAGAGAATTCTTCCGGCTGGGCCAAATCGAATTCATCCGATATCGGCCAGATCCATCCCGACGCGCTGGCGGAGAGTGCGAGCCGCAAAGCGGCCCGGTCGCGGCAGCCGCGCGAACTGGCACCGGGCCGGTATACGGCAATCCTTGAGCCATCGGCGGTCCTCGATCTGGTCGGATTTCTCTCCTATGATTTTGCGGGCACCGCCGTGCTCGACAAGCGCTCCTGCCTAACGGGCCGAGTCGGGAAGAAGATCTTTGGCGAGAACATCACCTTGTGGGACGACGTTTACCATCCGCTGCAACTCGGCTCGCCCTACGACGGTGAGGGGCTTCCGAGGCAGAAGGTCCTGCTCGTAGACCGGGGTGTGCCCAAGAACCTCGTTTACTCCCGTGCGACCGCCAGAAAAATGAAAGGAAAGCCCACCGGGCACGGCTTTTCACTCCCGAACGAATATGGCGAAGCGCCGATGAATCTCGTCTTCATGGGCGGAGATACCTCGGTTGAGGACATGGTCCGGTCGACCGAGCGCGGCATCCTGGTCACTCGCATGTGGTATATCCGCGAGGTCGATCCCTACGAAAAGGTTCTCACGGGAATGACGCGCGATGGCACATTTCTGGTCGAAAATGGCCGCATCACCGGAGGCGTGCGAAATTTCCGGTTCAATCAGAGCATCCTCGAGATGCTGTCGAATATCGAGATGCTTGGTCCCCCAGTGCGCGCCGCGGGCGAAGAGTCGTTCGAGATGGTCGTACCGGCAATGAAAGTCCGCAACTTCCGCTTCAGCGAAGTCACAAAATTTTGACGAACGCCAGCCCAGATACCCGGCATCCAACCGTTAACCTGGCGGGCTGAAGTCGCACCGGTTTCAACGAACTACTCGAAGTCATGTGCTTCCAGGGTCATGCCAACCGATAGATACAGTTCTCAAATCGGCTGGGCGCGATCGCCCCGGATGGGAGGCTTCCACCCGTGGCGTCGCGTCATGTGGTTCGAAGCCGTCTTTCGGCCGCGCGGGGCCGGTCTCTGAAATACGGACTCGTGTCCGCGTCACGAGGTTTCCGCCTCACTGTTGCGCACACTCAGACCGGTCTCGGGGCAGGTTTCGCCAGCACTCCATGGGGGAAACGCACGATTTCCACCAGCGCAACAGTACCGCAATAACCTTATGAGGCGCCCTGTCGCCTTCACGTACACTTGCGATGTGGCTTCCCATGTGCTGGGTGAATGGCGCATAGCTCTGGACTCCCGCTTTGCGAAGATCAAATACAAGATCAAGGAATCGCTCCATTGGCTGAGAACGCGCACAAGACGCGCCGTGTGGCACTCGAAAGAGGGTTGGCACCAGCTTACTGCGGGGATGGAGATCGAGGAACTCTGGACGCAATTCAAGGCGGAGGCCGAAGAGAGTTCCCGTCTATATAAACAGGATGTCGATGGGCGCGCCGGGAAGCGCGAACAATCCTGGAAGCAGCCATTCAAGATCCTCGGGACTCTGTCTTGGAGCATTCTGAAGAAGCTTTCTCCGGCCCGACGGTTGTTTTTGCTCCTCTCGGTCTTCCTGGCGTTTCTTTCCGTGATCGGCTTTCGGTTCTTATTTTTTACGCAGGAAGTTGAATTCACGGTGGCGTTCGCAGGCCTGCTGATCCTGCTCGTCCTCGTCCTCGGCGATCACATCTCGATGAAGCGAGATATCGAGATCGCCCGTGAGATCCAGCGCTGGCTGGTGCCCCGAAGAGCTCCCGACGTGCCCGGCGTAGATATTGCGTTCATCACACGCCCGGCCAAGACAATCGGGGGCGATTACTATGACGCATTTCGGCGCGCCGACGATGGCCCTCTATTGATCGCAGTGGCCGATGTCTCCGGTAAGAGCATGCCGGCTGCGATGATGATGGCCACATTTCAAGCCAGCCTCCGAGCTCTCGCGGGTGCCAGGGGTTCGCTCTCCGAGTTGGTACGCGGTCTGAACCGCCAGGTCTGTGCCACCAGTCAAAATGGCCATTTCACGACGGCCTTTCTTGCCGAACTGAACCCTCGAACCGGAGATCTCAGTTATCTCTGCGCCGGTCACAATCCGCCGGTTCTCAAGCGTGAGGATGGGAGCGTCGAGCGGCTGAAATCCGATAGCATTCCCCTGGGCATTGAGCTAAAGGAAGACTATAAGACCGGAGTCACACGGCTCGAACCTCATGACTTGCTGGTGATCTATACCGACGGCGTGACCGAAGCGAGGAACGAGGACCGAGAGGAATTCGGTGAACGGCGCCTCCTGTCGCTGCTCGAAATCACAGGCTATGAAAGATCTGCGCTTACACTCTCGAACGTCATGCAAAACCTCGACGCATTCGTCGGCAGCGCCCCGCAGCATGACGACATCACCTGCATGATTGTACGTCGGAGCTAGCCGGTCGGCTTCAAAAGGTCGAGCAGCCGTGGCGCAATTGGGCGCAGGTTCGAGTCATTCCTTGACCTGTCTCGTCAGATGGCCCGCAGCCGTGGCATCGCTGCCCTTTTCTCCCCTGATCGGGACGAGCGCGAACGTCGATGAGATTTCAGATCGGCAAGTGTGCCATCCAGATGGTCTCAACACGGCGGTTCAACCCGGCTGGTTGTACCGGAATCGGGTGTTTGCGTGGCGTCGAGGGTTAGCGACGGGCGGAGTCATTGGCCTCCGCTTTCGTGCGCCTAACGCAGGGGTGCGGGAAGCACATGCCTCGGGAGAGGCGAATAGCGTGGCCACGCGCTCGGCCGAGGACCCCAAAGGAGCGAGCCGAGGCGGAATTCCCCGGCCCTCGTGGCGGGGAATTAGTTGCGTTCTTTATCCGCATTGGCGTTGCGAATGAAGTAACGCTGCTTGTCCATGCCCGCGGGCACGGCCACGTCGAAAAATCCGACCATCATTTCATCGTACGTCTGATCGCCCCAGTACACAGCGACATTCGGGTCGGGGTTGTGGGGATTGTTCTTCGAGTTGTCGTACCACGCGACGGCCTCGAGCACAGTCCCCGCCTTGAGCGGCCGCGGCTCGGCGAGCCGATAGCTCAACTGCCAGTAGAAGTCGTAGTCGACGCGCAAGAGCGGCTCGACGGTTCCCTCGCGGTGAAGGATATTATATTCAAATCGCTTCCCGCGCAGGTGCATGTGCGGGAAAAAGCTGAGCAGCACGGCGTCGTTGGGCAACGAACCGTGCACTTCCACGCGATAGTCGTCCACGCCCGGCGGGATCACGAAGCGATCGTTCGTGAGCTGCAGCGTAAGCACTCTTTGATTCGGCGGTTTCTTCGCGAATACGATGCCGATGCTCGTTTGATCGTTCTCCGGTTGGCCGTGCGTCATGTAGTGCATCTGGAAAACAAGGTCCGAGCCGGCAGGCAGAAACTTGGCCATGCCCTCTGGCCAGTTGTCGGGCGAACTACCGGGCGCGTAGACGAGGAGCATGTCAGCCGTGGTTTCATGGGTCTCGATGCGGTCCTTCGCGAGGCTGAAGTCGGACGCGGTGAACGGCACACCGACCGGGGCGTGCCGCAGCCAGTTCAAATTCGGAGGGCGAATGTAAACGACCGCGTGATGCACATTCTCGCGGCGACTGGGGCGTAGCTCAGACATCTCGACCCATTTGTCTTCGACGAAGCCGGTGGGCACGATCTCGTAGGTGTACTCGACGTCGCCGTGCGCAGGGAGCGCGACCGCCTTCGGCATTTTCACGACCAGATCAGGCTGCCGGATGTTCCAACCCTGCGTCCACTGCCGCGGCGACGGCGCGGTGTCCCTGGCGCCGGCCGGTCCGCCAGCGTTCGCCCAGGATACGACCGTCTCGATTTCCTGCTCTGCGAGCGAAGGGTCGTTCAAGAAATGCCCTGAGCGTCGATCCGCGAACCAAGGTGGCATTCTCCTTCGACGGACCGCCTCCGCGATCGCACGCGCGTTCGGCCGAACCTCCTCGTAGGTGACGAGCGGCATCGGCCCGATCTCGCCAGACCGGTGGCAGGTTTGGCAATGTGATTCGAGGATGGGCAGAACGTCGTGGTAGAAGGTCGGTATCGTCTCCGGTTTGCGAGGGGGCGGTGAATTCTGTTCATGCAACATCACCAGGCGAGTGGCGAAGAGCAGCAACGCGGCCTGTAGAAACATGATCCTCATTGGTTTCCTTGGCGGCAGACTGGAACCAGTTATGCCCTCCTTTGCGTTGATTCGAGGCCCAGGCGAAAACAGGCCAGTCACGGGTTCGTGAACTGAAGGCTTGTGACCGCGCGGGCGATAACATTTTCTTGGATCTGAGCTAGCTCGCTGTCCTTAAGCTGCAACTCAACGCCAGCCGCTCCTAGCGACAGCGCCGCAGCCGCGACAAAGCCGATCTGAATCCTCATGCCCTCAAGTATCGCTCGAGGCCGCCCGAGCAGCAAGTTTCGCGATCCAGGCGCTGCGCTGTCCTGCCCCGACCTCTCGCCCCTCCGGGCGTCCACGGCCTTCGGAAAGCCAGGGGATCATTGCGATCGGCCCATTTTCGCCAAAATCAGCGACAGGACGGTCGTGGCCGTTTTGTTCATTTCATGCTTGCTTTCTCCGCGTCTCGGCGCGCTTGGGGTTCAAGCGCAGCCATCGTGGGCTCGAGCAGCGCGATGGGCGCTCCATGTTCGGTTCGCCAGCAATTGCGCTCTTCGGTCGGCGGTAGGACAAGCTAGCGGATATGGTGCCGCCATGCTTCCCGCAAACGCGGTCCCACGGGAGGGCCTGAAGGTTCCGGGACTGCGGGCAACGCGCTCTTGATTCGACTGGATTCGATTGGCCGGCCTGATTTGGTGGTCGATACGGCCGTGAGGCGGGAGATGCGGATGGGCGCT